>CAYOON010000174.1:0-4654 GCA_964405595.1 uncultured Lachnospiraceae bacterium
CCTTCGCCCGCGTCCGATGTACTTCAACTCCACTCCAATAGAAGCGAGTGCGCCCATCAGATCGGGCTGTTCCTTTGCAGCTCGGAGAAGCTCTTCAAAATTCTTCGGTCGCATAAATCATTCTTCCTTTCTGTTTTAAAAATAAAAAAGCAGTACGGATCGGTGATCTGCACTGCAAAAAATATTTGATTGTACCCTTGACAAAAACAGATGTCTGTGGTATAATGAGGGTGAAAGAGGACACCGATGACGGTTGTTCCTCCTATACGGTCAAAGAGATAACCGCAAGTGTGGAAGCGAGGCGGTTATCTCTTTTTGTTGTTTCGGTCAATAAGGTAAATCGCAAGTTTGACGCAAGCGAGTACCAATCCGATGAGTGCAATGTTATTGCCACTAATCAGCAAAAACTGATCCAATGTAAGTCCCATTGACATCACCTCCTTCGTCGCAAACGAGGAGGCAACAAAAAGCGTACCTCCTCGGCAGAACCGCGGAGGAGCAACACGCCACCCGTTGATGGTGTCCTCAGTGTACCTGACGGTACATCCATATTATACACGATCCGACAGATTTTGTCAAGTCTTTTTCTCCGACACATCCACCGTCGAATGTGCCGGAGATTCTTTTATTCTTTCCCGATGGTCTGCACGAGCTTCGGCGCACTCTGTACAGCGGCTTGCCCAGCTTTTACGGTTGCAGTTGTCGCCTGCGATACAGCCGCATAGATCGTTTTTGCCCCCATCGTTACCGGTTCAGGGACGGGGATCGCCGCAACCGCCGCGTTGACCGCCGTATGCGCCGTTGCAGTAGTGGCAGCAGCTGCCGCCGTACCGGCAGTCTGACTTGCTGCCGATCCTGCGGAAGCACCGAACAGCTTTGCTGCTTCCTGCCCGGATTCAAGGCTCATTTGACCGTTGTCCGGCAGTTTACCATGTTTCCGCAGACTGTCCCGAATTGCCGCCTCGAAAGATTCGTCTCGGTCAAAGGAAGAGCTAAGGCTCATTTGACCGTTGTCCGGCAGTTTACCATGCCTCCGCAGACCGTCCCGAACTGCCGCCTCGAAAAATTCGTCCCGGTCAAAGGAAGAGCTGCTGTTCTTTCCGGGCGACTTTACAACCTTATACGGTTTACCCTGCGTTTTGGGTGCTTCAGCAGCAGGCACTTCTGCTTCGGCAGGAGCAGGGAGGGAAAGCAGCTCTGCGCCGGAAGCCTGGGCGAGTTCTGTTCCGGTCACGGAATAACCGGAGGATCCTCCGATTACGTTATAGCTTTGCTCACCATGCAAAGTAATCTGTAACATTTCTCCTTCGCGCAAGACATCCTTTGACGGCAGGAGTGCTTCGTTTATTTTGCCATCGGACAGCCTGATTCTGCTGACTGTTCCGTTATCTGCAAGCAAATTGCCTTTCTCCAGCTTCAACATAAACTTGGTTGTTCTTTTAGCGTTCCGCGTCAGAAATGCAGCCTGCCGAACGGAATCGGCATCTGACTGTCCCTGAATCCCAAACACTTTTTCCGCC
This sequence comes from uncultured Lachnospiraceae bacterium, assembly GCA_964405595.1. Lineage (GTDB taxonomy): Bacteria > Bacillota > Clostridia > Oscillospirales > CAG-272 > CAKSQF01. The sequence goes on from CAYOON010000174.1 coordinate 1,521, forward strand.
GCCTTTTGTGCGGGTGTATTCAGCTTCTGCTCTGCCACCGGAGCGGTCTGTACCTTTTTTGCACCGGACAGCTTTGCGAGACCGTCTCCGGAAGTATTGTAGCCGTATGCGCCGGTTATAACCTTGTACTGCTGATCGCTGTGAAGGGTGATCTGAAGTTTTTCTCCGGTCTGAACGACGTCTGCTTTCGGAAGGATCATCTGCTCCACCTGTTTCCCGGGAACCCTGATCCGGCAGATTTCATCGTTTTCGGCGATCAATTTGCTTTTGTCCAGAGCAAGCGAATATGTAACGGTTTCCTGCTGTCCGGCGACCCGCTCTCCCATCGTCTGTGCAAGCAGCTCATCGGCGTAGTCGGCAGCTTCCTTGCCGTGCGCAGCGAGATACGCCTTGCCCTGTGCCTCATCGGTGAACAGGAACTTCCCCAACGAATCCTCGGGCAGGATCTGATCGGGAAGATCTTCGCAGGAGAGCTTGTACCAGATCTGTCCCGCGGGATCCTCCAGCGCACGGTCAACCGTGTAGGGATGCAGATCCAGACTGTTCTCAAAATGATTGGGAGCGAATACGGTTTCCCCAGCCTTCAGCTTGGCGTCGGCGGTGGGATCTGCCCATGCGGCAGGCTCAAACGGTTCTTTCTCCGCTGCCTTTTTTATGTTATCAACAGATGGACGCCGGGTTTCGGTTTTATCGTCAAAGTGCGCCATCAGGTCTTCGGCGGTAACCGATCTTTCAATCCCTCTGCCGGGATAAGTCTGCCCGGGTTCAATGAAGGCGATCAGGGTTGTGTCATTTACTTCAACTACACTCTCCTTCGGCAGAATCACCTTCTGCTGCCGCCCGGTGCGGGGTAGGTTGACAAGCCAGTCCTCGCCGACGCGCTCTGCCTGCAAGGACTCCCTGTCGATGGTGATCCTGCGGCATCCGGCATAGCGTTCGGGATCAATCCCCCGGCTTCGAAGCTGCGCATCGATCCACGCTTCCTTTTCGGCAGCGGCTCGTCCGGCGGCTTCTTTTTCCATGGCCGCACTAGCGGTACAGAAAAAGTTATATTCCTTCGTCAAACGATTCAAAATGAAATCGGATCGCAGAATATAGTGCTTCCCGGCTTCCGTCAGATTGTAGACCCTCCCATCGAAACGAACCATTCCGTCCGCCTGTGCCTTGGCAAACGCGGCGATGGTGTTCTTTCGTACCGCCTCATCCGGGATATTGTTGATCATTTCTCTGGGAACAGCAACCCGCTGTTCGGGAGCGGAACGCTTGCCCGGCTTTGCGACCTCCCAGAATACCGACAGATCGCTACGGTCGCCCATAAAGATAAACGGCGCAGATTCGGCTGTTTTACCGCCCGACAGATCGGACATGATCCCGGCAGTCAGATTCTCGTTTTTGGGGTCGTAATATCCGCCCCGGTACCGGGAGCAGGCGTCGGACATGAAGTCTTCCGTCTCCTTAATCGGTTTTGCTCTTTTCTTTTCGGCGTTGCGCCGGAAAATCCAGCCAAGAAACATAAATGCACTATGGCTCCCTTGAGAGATAGTCTGGTTTAATGTGTTAATGGATTCTTCGTTTGTCATCGTGGTTAATCCTCCTGTTTTTAATTAGTGCAGCCAGAGAGTAATCAGCACGGCTGCGAGTGCTGCCAGATTTGTCCCGGAAAAGATCAGAACTGCGATAAGCAGACGCCGGATCCCGGTTGCCTGTTGTATCGTCCGGGAGAGCCGGTCACAAAGCCGATCGCACTTCTTCTCTGCATCAGACAGTCTCTGGTTAACGATCTTTTTGCACTTCTCATCAAAGAGCCGGGATAATTCCGCCGCAATCTCGCCCTCATCCAGATCAGAGGTGCGGTTTGGATTGACCGGTGTGGTCGGCTGGTCTGGCGTTCTCTCTTCCTGCGCCAGCAGCTTCTCCAGCCGGGGAAGAACCTCGTTCAGATTTCCCAGCTGTTTTTCCATTGTGTTCATCAGATACAGCATGGTATGTAACGGGATCGAAGATCCCGTCAGGATCGGTGATTCCGTTGGGATCCCCGGTTCCGGTTTTTTTCCCCTCTGCCTGCCGGTTTTCGGCGGTAATTCGCTCGTCTCTTCGGGCGTCGGATTGTCTTCCATCAACGTCTCTTGGTTGTTCTGGATCTCCTCGCCCAATGATTTTCCTGTAATGCGATTGGTAATCGCCATTTAGTAAAGCCTCCCATGTATAAGCGTTTCCGAGGGTGCGCCCTCTTACCCATCCGGTACCGTCCGCATTGGCGCGGTCTGGATGCAGATAGGACAGCTCGCCGCCCCGGATGATTTTTGTTTCTACCCCATAGACTTCCCGGAGGTAGTTTCGGAAAGCTGCTTGATCGCCGTCGGTATGCTGATAAGCCGACGCGATAACGATCCGCAGCTCCTGCATCTGTGTGTAGTAGGTTTGCTGTTTGATTCGATCTTCCGGACGGAGCTTTTTCGCCTTCTCCATGTTCATCAGCTTTTGGTGGTACTTGCGGTCGTAATATTCGGCAGTCGAGATCCGATCCGGATTTTTCGACGGCAGGAGCTGACCGTCGCGCATTTTCAGCTCCTTGTCGGACAGCCCGTGTGCTAATGCTTGTGAAATGACGTACCGTTTTTGCTCTTCCATTCGCGGTCTGGAGGTGTCTATCTTTCTCCCGTTATGCACGTTGCAGGTGTAGACCAGAAAATGATTGTGCCAATGGGCGCCGCCGATCTCCGCTTCCTGCTCGAAGTGGGTGACCACCAGCACGGGAAAGTCCCCGAAGAAGGTCTCGGCGAACTCCACGCCCATCCGGTGGCATTCGTCCTTCGTCAGAAGCTCGCTGTCCGCCGGACTGAACCCCTGAACGTAGTGCTTGTATTTGAGATCTTCGTAGCGGAGATTCACGCGGAACTTTGCGGCATAATCCCGACAATCTGTGCAAAAATAGTCCTTGTCGGCGTTCAGCGCAGTGACGTAGTCCGTTCTGGGAATCAGCCAGCCATCCTTGTCTCTCGGATATTTACCCTGCTCGTCTGATTGGTAGAGCAGATATTTCACCACCTTGTCCGGTTTGGCGTGTCCTACGGGCATCTTGCCGCTTCCTTTGGTGATCGCCTTATAGATTGCCATTTGTCAACTTCCGCAGC
>CAYOON010000175.1:0-4643 GCA_964405595.1 uncultured Lachnospiraceae bacterium
AAAAGGTGGCGGATTCCAAAGGCAGAGCCTTTGGTCGCCCGTCGCAACGGGCGAAACTTCCCACGGCCTTTCTCTTTTTGCAAAGCTTTTTCTCTTGGGCCTGCAAAGGCAAGAGAAAAAGCGTCTGGCAAGTTTGCAGTTGCTTTATCTCTGTTATATTACTATATTTTCGGTACGACCGGTGATCGGGAACCCCCGTCCGTTCCATCCTTCGGCGGGATTCCGCCTTTTCGGTGGAAGGAGGAACAGGACAATCGGGGAAAGAACCGTCCCACCGTTCTACATAAATCATTTTTTCGCTGTATCCGCAGAAGGCGGAACGGCAGTAAGGAGATTTTTATGAGTATATCCAAATCCTATGAAAAGACGTATAGAATGACGCTGACGGCAATTCTGACCGCTCTTGTGGTCGTGCTGCAGGTTATCAGCTCGTATGTAAAATTCGGACCTTTCACCATCACCCTGACGCTGATCCCCATTGTCGTGGGCGCGATCCTGCTAGGACCTGTACACGGCGCTTCACTTGGCGCGCTGTTCGGACTGATTGTCTTTATTTTCTGCATTACCGGCACGGATCCCGGCGGAAACGTTCTGTTTACCGTCAATCCGTTCCTGACAGGTCTTGTCTGCATCCTCAAGGGCGCGGCAGCCGGATTTGCTTCGGGGCTGGTCTACAAGGCGCTGAATAAAGTGAACTTCCCTCTTGCCGTAATTCTCGCGGCAGTAGTTGCACCGATTGTCAATACCGGGCTGTTTATCATCGGTATGCTGCTTTTCTTCGGCGAAACATTGACCGCATGGGCAGCCGGAACCGCTACGCTGACCTATATCTTCACCGGGCTTGTCGGTATCAACTTCCTCGTGGAGTTCGGCGTGAATCTGGTCTTCTCTCCTGCAATCTCCACGGTGATCCGCGCGGCCAAGGGTAAGAAGGCGTAAGGATAATTCAATAGAAAAACCATCCCGACGGCACACCGACCGTCGGGATTTACCTTTTTAGTGAATCATCCTCTGAATGAAGTCAATGACCAGCCGACGGGTTTCCTCCAGCGCGCCCTGGGTCTCGAAACGCCGTTCGGGATGCCATTGGATCGCCAGAACCTTCATCTCATCCGATCCGTAGGCCTCGATCACGCCCGTGTCGTCGTCGATCGCCAGCGGCTCGAAGCAGGGTGCCAGATCCTCGGGGTAGATCACGTCCTCGTGGTAGTTGTTGACCTGTATGATCCGGTTCTCTCTTATCAGCCGGACGGGGTGATCCTTCCCCCGGGGACGCTCCACCGCAAGGGTAGGGTGATAGTGGAGCTTTCCGCCGTTCAGAACGTTGATATACTGCATCCCCCGGCAGGTGGCGATGATGGGGATCTTGTGAGCAAGGCAGTAGCGGATCAGCTTCTCCTCAGTGATGTCCCGATGGGGTTGAAGTGGCTCGTCGTGGGGGACGTCGTACCACTTGGGATCCAGCGCGCCGCCGCCGACGACGATCAGCAGATCCCGCTGCTTGTTGAATACCTTCTCAATGTCCTTGGTATTGTTGGAAACCGTCTTCGGAATGAAGCCGAGCAGCTCGTAGAAGCGGATATAGGCGGTCTCCAGTACGTCGGTGGGGTCGCCGTACTGGTTGACGCCCTCTCGCTGGGTGATCAGCGCCGACAGATTGCGGTACTGGATGCCCTCTTCGATCTTTCCGGCGGCACAGTCCAGTTTCAGATAGTTCATCCCCGAAATCTCGGAGTAGATCTTCTCGCCACATCCGATGGCGGCAGGGATTTCGAATTCCGCGCAGCGGATCGCCATATGGGAGGCCGCTCCGCCGTATTTGGTGATGAATCCCCGGATTCCCTTGGTGAACACCCATTCGTAGCCGGGGTCTGCCTTGGGAACCACCACGATCTTGTCGGCGATGTCGGGATCATTCTCCTCGTCCAGCAGTACGACCTCGCCCTCCACCTTCTTGGAGGTGATGAAGTTGGGTCGAGCCTCGTAGACCGGGATGATGTCCAGCGAGATTTCGTCGAGGATGACCTCGGGCAGAAGCATCGCCATGTTGGTGGCGTAGTCGTCGTGCCGCTTGCGGATTCGCGCCGCCCAGTGATTTTTCAGCTGCTTGGGGGTCAGATAGCGGGGATAGTCCCGCAGATCGGCGGGGGAGAGCCACGAAAGATCGTGCCGCTTGATCTCCAGCATCTCGCCCAGGCGGATCATCATCTCCAGGATCAGCGACAGCGATTTGGTGAACTCGAATTTGAACAGCTCCCGCTGCTCGATGGAGGTTACCGTGAAATGGATCAGCTCGTCGGCGTCCACGGCAAGCCCGATCCGGTCGATCTCGGTTTGCAGTCTTGCGGGATCCAGCTCCCCGCGCTTGGCGGTGGGGGGACGCTTCCTCCGGGATGCCACGGGGCGGAAGTTGATCTTATCGTAACGGTCGGTGCGCAGATCGTAGGTTCCGCTGCGCAGATGGCCGTATTTTTCGTTGAAGGTTTCGGTAGAGAAGCGACCGCCGGCGTAGGCCTCGAAGTCGCTGTCGAACTCGGAGGATATGGTCGAGATCGACGACATGAAGTCGTCCATCTCCCGATCGGTGAAGGCTCCGCACTCCACCAGCGAGCGGCAGAAGGCACGCGCCATGAAGGCAAGCCGCGCCTGTCTTGAGAACTGAACCGTTCCGTTTGTTTTCAGATCATCCAGCAGTGCAAGCAAATCTGCGATTAGCGCGTCGTGACGGGTATAGCCCGTCTGCAACCGTTCGGCGACTTCTTTGCGGTGGATCTCCAGCCTTTGCAGGGAGGAACGGTCGTCTTCAAGGATCGCCCGGTGATTCTCGACAGCGGATTTGGTCAAATCCCGCAGTCCGGTGAGCAGCGCGCGCCATTCTTCCTCGGAAAAGCCGTTTTCCAACAGGATTTTGCTGTTTTCTCCGGTCATGAAGTCGAAAGAGGTGTAGACGATCTCGAATTCGATCTTATCGTGGGCGGTCAGATTCTTTTTCAGCCGCTCGGCGTAGAAATTCACCAGCTTTCGCGCCAGTTCCTCGGACAGCGAGGCGGGGATCAGGGCATAGAAGGAGTAATCGAGGCTGATATAGGGCTTGTTGCCGATGCGAACCATCAGCTCCTCGTCCACGGGACGGAATCCCAGCGGCCGGATGCCCAGATTCCACTCGTGGGCGGTCAGGATCTCGGAGTAGAGGGTGTAGTCCAGCGTCCGGGGGTTGGAGCCGATGATCTCGGAGGGGTTCCAGTAGGCCATGTCGGAGAGCATCATGGGCTTACCCGTGATGGTGCTGGTGAGGGAAAGGTAGTCTTCCTTGATCTGCCTGCGCAGGGCGAAGAATTCCCGGTCGTCAAGGATCCGCTCCTGCCGGTAGCTTGCCGCAAGGGGACGGACCTGGAAGAGGATGATTTCCCCGCTTTCGGTCAGGGCGAACTCGATGTCCAGCGCCATGCGCTCGAGGATGCCTTCGATCTCCCGAACAGAGGTCAGGATCTCCCGCCAGGGGGAGGGGCAGTCCTCGGTGACGACGTCGCGGGAGATCCAGACGGTGGAGCCGCCCGAACCGCCGGTGACCGAATCGGTGGAGCCGCTGTCGTCGTAGTTGATCAGATAGAAGGGGCGGCTGCCGTGAAGTTCGCGGGTGAAGACCACGCCGCTGAGCCGGACGTTCACTGCCTGCCGTTGGATCAGCACCTGTTCGCGGTCGCTGTCCAGTCGATCCTTGCCGTAGGAGCGGATGACCTCCCCGATGGCGTGGCTGATGGCGGGGCCGCTGGAGGAATCCACGTCAAGGATGGATTTATAGCGTCCGGCGTTGGACTTTTCGAAGCAGTCCTCTCCCGAGGAGGAGGAACGCACCACGATCCGGCAGCCGTTGAACTGGTTCATGATCTCGGCAAGCACGCGGTCGGGTTCGGCTCGGTAATCGCCCACATAGAGGATGTACATCTCCTCGATGCGGCTTTTTTTCAGCATATTTTGCAGGGCGTAGAGGGTATTGGCCTTGGTGGAAATCAGCGACTTCGGGTTAGACATGGCTTGATTCCTTTCGGATGGTTTATTGTTCTCATTTTACCACAGAATCGGGCGGTTGTCAACAGTAAGGGTGAAAAAAGACATTTGTGGGAGCGTTTTGTAACTCAATTGAATTATTTTATGAGATTTACTTGACTTTTTCTTTTGAATGTGTTAGGATATATGTGCCAGGAAAGTGAATAATGCCAACACGAGGATGTATTTTGCCTTTGGTAAAAATACATGCTCCATTTTCACATACCCTCGTGTATGGTTTATGAAAATTCACTTTGCCTGGCAGCAGAGGAGCTGTGTTTTTCGGATGCGCAGCTTCATGCTGCGCATTCTTTTTTGGGGAGGTGAATCGTATGATCCGAGCGCCGACACAGATTTGCTCCATTTATACATAACTCTTTGCTGCTAGACTTCCCATTCCGTAAGGGATGGGATTTTTTGCGTGCGAAACGTGTATCGGCTGTTGAAAATGAAAATCGGGCGTAAATGCTTGATTTTTTACGGTGTATTAAGCTAATATCCTCTATCTATAGTTTAGCGGAGGTCGTTAGACAGCGGGGGGGCGAAATGCGCGTAAACGCGCAACGGGGAAGAACCATCTCAAACGCCGAAGGCTC
>CAYOON010000176.1:0-4629 GCA_964405595.1 uncultured Lachnospiraceae bacterium
CGCCGATAATCAGCACATAGGGAATGACGGATACCCAACCGGGCAGGGAAACAGGTTCCTCCAGATTAAACTTGACCAGCGCGTTTCCTTCCGCGTCCGTCCGGATCGTCGTTCCGTCTTCCTCGAACAGGAAGTGCCAGCAATCCGCGTAGAAGCGGTTCCTGTCCTGTAAGATGACCCGAACCTTCTTGTTATTGGACAGAACAAGCCTCAGTTCGTTGTTTGAGTCCAGATTGAGGCTGGTGACAGCGATCGCTTCTTCCGATTCGCTGCCGATATTTTGAAAATATTGTACGATCTGATCATAGGTGACTTCATCCGGCGAACCTCCTCCGAACAGCATCGTAGCAAGTACCAGACATACCGCGACAACAACGACCCACAGTATGCCTCTTTTCAGGTTTCCCTTCATAATTCCTCCGATATAATAGGTTGTGTAATCAGTGCGTTATTCTTTCGGATCGGCAAAATAGCAGAGATGGAGGATTTTCGCCTCCGGAGTCTCTGCGGCACGGTCGCATACCGGGAATCCCGGAATCCATACGATACCGTCAGCGTCCTCCACCACCGGATACAGCCCGCGCCGCTCCGGGGGAATCTTCCGTTCCCATAGGAGCTTTTTCACGCGTCGGGTCATTCCGCCGTATCGGATTCTGTCGCCGTCCGATTTGTTTCTCACAACAAGATCACTATACGCTATTTTATCAAAGTCTAGTGATCTGTGTATAAATAATTTGTAAATATTTTGTTTTTCTTTTATATCTTTTTCTTCATTTTCGCCGATTTCTGGATATAAGCAGATTTCCGCACCGATTTCGGGAATGGGATTCACCCCCGGATGCAGTCTGTATCGGTAGGATACCGGTTCCGTGACAGTCTCTTTTTCAAAGCAGAGCCGATGATCGCGGATCACCGCCAGATTTCCGCCCGGCAGACTGATCCGGCTGGATTCGACGTCCCTTTGGATAAGCTCTAGAATCGCGTCGGTCTGATCGGCAGTCAGAACAGCGGACGAAAAGTCTGTATAAGCACTCCGGATGATCCGCCGGCAGACGGCAGGATCGGCAGCTGCCAGATTTCGGCAGGACAGATCGCCCGCGGACTCTGCCGCGATCCGTTGGAGCAGGGCATCGTCCTGACGAAGATGGCGGCAGAAGCGCAGCGCCGCTTCCGATACATTGGGATTGAGTTCCCGAAGCATCGGGATAACCCTGTGCCGCAAATAGTTGCGGCTGTAGGCAGGATCTGCGTTGGTGCTGTCGGTCACATAGGCGATACCGTTCTCTTCGGCGTATCCGAGGATTTCCTCTTTGGTGCAGGTAAGGATCGGGCGGATGATGTTCCCCCGAATGGGGGCGATTCCGCCGCCGCCCGTGGTTCCGGCACCCCGGATCAGATGGAAGAGCAGGGTCTCCAGATTGTCGTCGGCATTGTGGGCGGTGGCGATCCGATCCACACCATTTTTCCGGCAGTAATCGGACAGCGCGCCGTATCGGCATTCCCGCGCCGTTTCCTCCAACCCTCGCTTCTGCTCGGCGGCGATGGCGGGAACGTCAAAACGAACCGTTTCCAGGGGAATTCCCCAGTCCTCGCACAGCCTTTGGCAGAACATAGCGTCCCGATCGGCCTCGTCCCCCCGGATTCCGTGATGGACGTGCAGGCAGGATAGATGGGTCTGCCGCTTTCGGCAGGCATCCTTCATTAAATGAAGCAACACAACCGAATCGGCGCCGCCGGAGAGGGCAACGACAACCGAGGAACATCCGAGCATCCGGTGTTCCTCGGTCATTTTCTCGAATTTGCCATTCACGCAACGCGTGAATTTTACGCATTTCGTGTATTCCATGGGCTCAACCGTTTTCAACATGATTGTCCTTGGTGGAGAACTTGGTATACTTGCCGAAGAAGTTCACTTCTATCTTGCCGGTGCCGCCGTGGCGGTTCTTTGCAACGATAATTTCGGCGGTATTCTGATTCTCGGGATCGTTGTTATAGTATTCGTCCCGGTAGAGGAAGAGAACGACGTCAGCGTCCTGCTCGATCGCGCCCGAATCACGCAGGTCGGACAGCATAGGCCGCTTGTCGGTTCTGGACTCGGCGGCACGGGAGAGCTGCGCACAGCAGATGACCGGAACCATCAGCTCCTTTGCCATAATTTTCAGGTTCCGGGAGATGTCCGCCACCTCCAGTACACGGTTCTCAATCCGTCGGTCGGACTGCATCAGTCCCAGATAATCCACGACCACCAGCCCCAGATTCTTCATCCGGCGGAGCTTGGATTTCATACCGGTAACGGTGATGTTGGTGGTATCGTCGATGTAGATTTCGGTTTCCGACAGGAAGGCGGATGCTGTGGCAAGCTTTTCCCAGTCATCCGGTTCCAGCTTTCCGCTTCGCAGGGTACCGCTTTCAATCATCGCCTCAGAGGAGAGAACACGGGAGACCAGCTGCTCCTTGGACATCTCCAGCGAGAAGACGCAGACCGCCTTTTTCTGCTGCTTTGCCACGTTGACCGCCACGTTCAGGGCGAAGGAGGTCTTACCCATACCAGGGCGGGCGCCAACCAGAATCAGGTCGCTCTTTCCCATGCCGACCAGTACACTGTCCAGCCCCGAAAAGCCGGTAGGTGTTCCGGCAGCCGCTTCGGGATTGTCCGAGATCTCCTTGATCTGCTTGTAGTTGGACAGCAGAACCTCTCTGATGTGGGTGAAATCGTGCTGTTCCTTGGTTTGGGCGATCTGAAAGACCCGGCTTTCGGCAAGGTTGATGATGTCGGTGGCACTGTCCTGCTCGGCATAGGCGTCCTCGGCGATCTCGCCGGTGACCGTAATGAGCTGACGCAGCAGGCTCTTATCCCGGACGATAGTGGCATAATCCCGGACGTTGGAGGAATAGGGGACGATCTCCGCAATGGTGCGGATGTAGTTCTTGGATTCCTCCGCGTTGTAGACTCCCGCCTGTACCAGCGCGTCCATGAGCGTAACGGGGTCGATGATCCGGCTTTGCAGGAAAAGCTTCTGCATGGCGGAATAGATTTCCTGATGCTCCTTCAGATAGAAATCCTCGATTCCGATAATCGTCGCAACCTCATTCAGCGACTCGGGGTCGACCAGAATTGCCCCCAAAACCGATTGCTCGGCTTCCAGCGAGAAGGGGAGCTTTCGTACCATATTTTCGATAGCCATTATTTTGACAATCCTTTCTCAAAACCGCGAGTTTGCGGCTCTTTCGCCTGTAGGCGAAAAAGTCAGGCCTTCACGTTGTGAATCTCAACCTTCAGCTTGGCAACCACGTCGGTGTAGAGCTTTACGTCAAGGGTGTAGATTCCGTAGGTCTTGATAGGCTTGTCAAGGACGATTTTGCGGCGGTCGATGGTGATGCCGTGCTGTTTTGCCAGCTGCTCGGCGATCTCTTTGGAGGTAACCGATCCGTACAGCTTGGAATCGCTGCCGGAGGCGATCGCGATCTCGACGGTCAGTCCTACCAGCTTGTCGGCAAGAGCCTCGGCCTCGGCGCGCTCGGTCGCGATTTTGTACTGCTGGGAAGCGGCGCGGTTCTTGATCTCGTTGAGAGCCGCGGGAGTCGCCTCAACCGCCAGCTTTTTGGGGAAAAGGAAGTTTCTTGCGTATCCGTCGGATACGTTGACCACGTCGCCCTTCTTTCCCTGTGCCTTTACATCTTGTGTCAGAATAACTTTCATTTTATACCTCTTTCTGTATATTATACATGTTATTGAAAAGAATTATCGGTTTTCCTCCGTGTTGATCTCCTGATCAAGGAAAATGTCGATGGATGCTGTCAGCCGATCCCGGATGTCCTCGATGGTGGTATCCTCGTCGGTTTGTGGTTGTGCCGCCGCCGCGTTGAAGTGACCGCCGCCGTTCAGCCTCCGCAGGATCTTCTCTACGTTGATATTGCCCGACGACCGTCCGGAGATCCGGAATGCACCCGCTACCCGCAGAATAACGAAGGACGCGTCGATGCCGTCGATGTCCAGCAGCTTGTCTGCGGTCTTGGCGGCAAGGGTGATGTCGGCGACGGTGTTGTCGGGATAATCGCATAAAACGATCATGATGTGATCTCTGTAGGGCGGATCGGTGATGGCGAAGCGGGATTCCCGCATGACCTCGTCGATGGCGGTCTTGAAGAGCTCGCGGGTCTCGGAGGAATCGCCGAGGCTTCGCAGATAACGGGCCGATTCGAAGGTTCGCACACCGGTGTTGATGACGAAATGCTTCGTATCCAGCACGATTCCGGCATACATCAGGTTGGCTTCCTTGGGATGCAGCATCCGGTCGCTGACCTGCTGGAGAATCTCCACTACCAGCTCGCTGGCGGAGGAAGCGGAGGGCTCAATGTAGCTGAGCAGCGGCTGAACCTTGAACTCTTCGCTCTGCCGGTGATGGTCGATGTAAACCACATGCCCGATCCGCTCTGCCACGTCTGCCGCCTCGAACTGGCGGTAGTTGTTGACGTCACAGATAATCATCAGCGTATCTTCCCGGATGCAGTCCAGACCCTTCGCTCCGCTGATAAACATGTCGTCGTATTCGGGCAGATCGGCAAGCAGCCCGAAGCATTTGCGGATGTTGGGACTGCTTCGGTCGATGATGATATTGCAGGGAACCT
>CAYOON010000177.1:0-4626 GCA_964405595.1 uncultured Lachnospiraceae bacterium
CGAAGACCTCCGCGCCGACCGGCAGCCCGAGTTTACGCAGATCGACCTGGAGATGTCCTTTGCGACACAAGAGGACATTATGGCGATCAACGAGGGATTGATGGTTCGGCTCTACAAGGAGCTTTTGAACATCGACATTCCCGCAATCCCCCACATTACCTATGACGAGGCTATGTCCCGCTACGGCTCGGACAAGCCCGATACCCGCTTCGGTATGGAATTGCAGGACGTCTCTGAAATGGTTCGGGACTGTGGCTTCTCGGTATTCTCCTCTGCCGTGCAAAGCGGCGGATCGGTTCGCGCCATCGTGGTCAAGGACGGCGCGGCGAAGCTGACCCGCAAGGAGATCGACAAGCTTACTGAATTCGTCCGCGGCATCGGCGCGAAGGGACTTGCCTATGTCCGTTTCGTGGACGCTACTCCCACCTGCTCTTTCGCCAAATTCATGACCGAAGAGGAACTGTCCGCGCTGCTGTCCGCCATCGGATGCGAGCAGGGCGACGTGGCTCTCTTCGTTGCCGACAAGACCCCGCTGGTACTCTCCACCCTCGGCGCACTGCGGAACAAGATCGCAAAGCAGCTAGATCTGATTCCCGCCGGAAAGTACAACTTCCTGTGGGTCACCGAGTTCCCCTTCTTCGAATGGAACGAGGAAACCGGACATTGGGATGCTATGCACCATCCCTTCACCATGCCCCATGAGGAGTGCCTGCCCTATCTGGAATCCGATCCCGGCAAGGTCTACGCAAAGTGCTACGATCTGGTTCTCAACGGCACCGAGCTGCTCTCCGGCTCCATCCGCATCACCGACTGGGAGCTTCAGGAGAAGATGTTCAAGGCTCTGGGACTGACGCCCGAGGAGATCGACGCCAAGTTCGGATTCCTCGTGGATGCCTACAAGTACGGCGCACCGCCCCACGGCGGATCGGGCATGGGTCTGGATCGTCTGGTTATGACCATGCTGCAGGCAGAGTCGCTCCGGGACGTAATCGCCTTCCCAAAGGTACAGAACGCCTCCGAGCTGATGTCCAAATGCCCGGCTCCCGCCGATCCCGCCGCTCTTGCCGAGCTGGGACTGGCAATCGCAGAGCCGGAAAAAGAGGGCGAGTAAATCCGAAGATCTTTCGCCTTTACTTTGCAATATTTCAGGAAAGAAGGAATGGCTTTGAGAGTAATCATCCTCTCCGATCTTCACGGGAATCTATCCGCTGTTGAAAGCGTGATCCGATATATTGAAGGCTTACCCGGCTCCAAAAGTCTGCTGCTTCTCGGCGATCTGGTAGACTACGGAATGCACTCCAACGAGGTGATCGACAAAATCCGCTCGTTGCCCTATCCCATCGTATGCAGTATCCGGGGGAATCACGAGCAAGCGATCCTTACCGGCGACTTTTCCCGCTTCTCATCCGAACGCGGGAAAAGCTGCGCGGGATACACGAAAAGCGTGTTATCAACGGATTCCGTAGAATATATTGAGAAAACCATGCCGTCCGGCGTGCGCGAGTTTGAAATCGACGGGAAGAAATGTCTCGCCGTTCACGGCAGCCTCGAGGATGTTTACTGGAAAAGCATCCGACCCGGACAGGATTTATCGGGCTATCGGAAATACGACTGGGTATTCTCCGGCCATTCGCATCTGCCGCATTTCTTTGAGGTCTTTTTCGATGCGGATAACCCGGATTACCGAAACAAAAAAAAGACGGGATTTATCAATCCCGGTTCGGTGGGGCAGCCGAGAAATCACAATCCTTTGGCACAATTCGCCATTCTGGATACCGATACCGATGAGGTGCGTATGATTAAGGTAGCCTACGATATAGAAAAAGAACAGGAAGCTTACGCAGGACAGGTTGACGAATTCTATAAAACAAGATTGGAGACAGGTATCTAATGAGCAATTTGTATGTAATCAGCGGAGTCACCGGCATGACAGGAAACGAGCTTGCCAGACAGCTCACGAAAGTGGGGCATAAGATTATCGGATTTGACAATTTTTTTGCCTCCTCCCTTCATACCGTAGAAGATTTGCTGAATAACCCCTTGTTCGTTTTTCACGAGTATGACTTAAATGACAAGGATCAGATGAATCTCATAAAAAACGAGGTTCTGGCGGAGAAGCCGAACTTCGACAGACTGGTGTATATCAACTGTGCCGCGGTTGTTCATACCGAGCATTTCTACCATATTAACCGCACCTTTACGACCAACGTTCTCGGCATGAAGGAGTTCCTCGATCAGGCAATCGCCGTGGGCGCCGATACCTATATCAACTGCTCGACGTCGGAGGTTTACTCCATGGCATCCTGGGCAGATGACGGGGTCCGGGAATCCGACTTCATTACGATGGCCGATGCCGAACACAGTCAGCGAACCAGCTACGCCGCCGGCAAGCTTCTCACCGAGTTCTTCATGAAGGACGCCGTTGACGAAGGAAAGATCAAGGGTTGCTCCATCCGCTTTGCAAACGTTTACAGCAAAAACGAATTATATCCCAAGCATATAATCCCGCATATCCTCCGTCAGCTGAGGGAAACGGGAGAAGTGGAGCTTCTGGAAAACAGCCGAAAAAACAAGCGGACCTTCCTGCACAACGAGGACAGCTGTTCGGCTGTTATCGCACTGATTGATTCCGAAAAGGCTTTGGACGGCACGGTATATAACGTAGCCACCGACGAAGAGATTTCCATTATTGATCTGGTTATGCTGTGCGGGAAGATGCTCGGCATAGACAACCCGAAGATTATTTTCAAGGGCTGGCGCGCATCCGATCCCGAGCGTCGGATGCTGAACACCGACAAAATCCGTTCCCGGACGACTTGGGTTCCCAAGGTCACGCTGGAGCGGGGAATTTCGGAATGCGTGGAGGAGCTGCTGAAATGAGAGCGCTGATTATAACGGTAGCCGGCATGTCGAAACGGTTCAGCAGTTCGATCGGAAAAGAGTGCGTAAAATGTATTTACCACGAGAAGGATATTTCCGAATCGCTGCTCTGGCGTATCCTGCATCAGCCTGTGGAATTTGACTGCTATATTCTCGTAGGCGGCTACCGATTCGAAGAGCTGAAAAAGGTAATCAACGACAGCTTCTCCGATTTTTCGGACAGACTGGTTCTGCTTTGCAATGAGCAATATGAAAAGTACGGTTCGGGATACAGTCTGTATGTGGGGCTGGAATACGCGGTTCGGCAGAATTTTGACGAAATCGTGTTTGCTGAAGGCGATTTGTTCGTGGATACGGGATCATTTGTAAAGCTATGCAGCTGTGAAACGGATGCGATCAGCTGCAACAGCGAAGCCATTACCGCCGACAAGGCCGTTGCTTTTTACTTCGATCTGCAAAACAGGATCCACTACATCTACGACACCGGACACAGTGCCCTGTTTATAGGTGAGCCCTTTCTTTCGATCCATAATTCCGGGCAGATCTGGAAATTCGCGGATTCCGGCAGGATCAAGGAAACCTTCGCCGAACTGGGTGAGACCGATTGGCAGGGGACGAATCTGGTCTTTATCGAACGCTATTTCAGTAAGCTGCGGCGGGAGGACTTTTCGATCGTCCGCTTCGAGAAATGGATAAACTGCAATACGATTTCGGATTTTGAGAGGATCTAAATGAAAAGCTTAAACGAAAAACTGTCTCTATTAAAAGACGCGCTGAAAACACGCCGCGCGAAAATCATGATCATCGGGCTTGGAAGCGTCGGAAATTATCTTCTGGATTATCTGATGTCGAGCGCCGACGAGGGGATCGAAATCTGCGTTGTCGGAAGAAACGGCGAAAAACTGGAATCCGACGCCAACATCGTGCGGGTTGCCTCGCTGATCAGAGGACAGAACCAAAGCACGATCAAGGTTCTGGATTCGGTGGATCTGAATAACGTTTCCTCCATTGCCGACGCGATCCGGGACTATGCTCCCGACATCATTGTGAACAGCAGCCGGGCGTACTCCGGGCTGAAATACGGCAGCATTTCCTGGAAAAACGTCCGTGCCTACGGAATCTGGGCTCCGCTGTCCATCCGTTATGTGAAGAATATCATGGAAGGATATGAGCAGGCAGGATCGAATGCCATCGTGATCAACACCTCCTATTCCGACGCTGTCATCCCGTGGCTGAAATCTGCCGGGAAAGCCTACCCCGACTTCGGAAGCGGCAATCTGAATCATCTGGTCTACCGCTTCAAGCTGGCTGCTGGGCAGATGCTGAACATTGACGATTATTGGAATATTGACATCACCTTCGCGGTATCCCATTTCCACGACGTTTGCATCAGCAAGGAGGGGCATACCGAAGGTACCGATATGCTGATCGACATCCGCTACAAGGGCGAGCCGATCGGTGCGAACGTGAATGACATTATCGCCCGCTGCGGCATCCCGATGCCGGTCGACGCCAAGCGAAACATGATGAACGCATCCAGCAATTTTGAAATTATCAAAGGAATTCTGGCCGCTGTACGGGACGGGAAAAAGGTCAAGCTGCACTGCCCCGGCGTGTTCGGCGAAATCGGCGGCTACCCCATCATCCTCGACGGCAGCAGCGATACGGTTCGCGCGTATATCTGCGAGGATCACTTCTCTGCCGACGCCATGCGGGCGAAAAACCGCGAATCCATCTACTTCGATG
>CAYOON010000178.1:0-4605 GCA_964405595.1 uncultured Lachnospiraceae bacterium
ACGGGAAGGCGTTCTCTCACTAACGAATTATTTCATAATAAAATCTCTGCTCGATAATAAAGAACAACATTTTCGACAATCGAAAACGGATACTCAAAGCTGTAATGGCTTGGGTATCCGTTTGTAGTATATAAGTGCGATAACCGAGTCCGCAGGGATTATTTTTCAAGAGTCTGGCTGCGGTAGACCCCGGGGGTAACACCCGTAAGACGGGAGAAGATCGAATAGAAATGCTTAATATCGGCGTAACCGCAGGAAGCGGCGATGTGTGCGACGGAAGCATCGCTCTCGCAAAGTAGTCGGCAGGCCTTTTCGATCCGGATGTCCTGCAAAACAGCGATCACGGTCTTCCCGGTGATTTGCTTGAACATGCGGGAAAGGTAACTGCTGCTGACATAGGTGTGTTCGGCAAGCTCCTGACAGCGTAGATCCCGCTCGCAGTGGTTGCGCATATAGGCCATGGCGTTTTCCACCACCAGCTTCGGATAGACCGTGCTGTCCCGGACTGAATGCGAATCACTCCGGAAAAGCCGGAAGAGGCTGATCAAAAGACGGTATAGGTTTGCTTTCAGCATCTGACGGTATCCGTTCTGCTGTTCGGATCGCTCCTGATACATTTCTTCCAGAATGGACGCGATCGTGTTACTGCTGTCCGACAGTTTCAGATAGGGGCTCGATTGTGTTTGAAGGGAAAATGAGCGAAACAGATAGTTGTATGCCACTTGTATGAAATTTTCGCCGGTCGAAAACTCTCGCTGCAGCACCACGGGCAGAAAAATACAGTTGTAGATGAGTAAAGAGTGATGATCGTCCGAAATGAAGCGGTGCGGAACGCCGGTATTGATGAGAAAGACATCGCCGCGCGATACGCGTGATATACTGCCGTCAATTTCGTGCATCCCTTTTCCGGACGCGATATAGGCAAGCTCCACAAAATCGTGCCGATGCAGCTCGCTTGAGCCGTCCAGCGTGATGCGGTGAACATTTATGTCGGTTTCATTCTCAAGATTATTGGCGGCTTTCAGTAAAACAACGTCCATAGCAACCTCCGGAATAGGATTGATTACTTCATTGTATCACGAAAATCGGGATTTTTCAAGAGATAATCGTAAGTTTTAACAAATAACCAAGAATGTTAAAATTCCCCCGTAACCATTGCAGAAATCCCCCTTGCGGAAGGGAAGAATATTTGATATAATAAACAAAACTTATGATGTTTTCGAAAGGAGTATAGCCACAATGAAGCGTTATTCTTTCGTCTGTTTCATTCTCGCGTTGTCGATGCTGTCTTCTGCTTTGGCTGCCTGCGGCAGGAAAGGTGAGAATCCCGCTTTGACGACAACAAACCGTAACACAGATTTTCCATCCGAGGTAACAACCATGCCCCATACTACCACGCCGCAAGATCCGGCAACAAAACCGAATACCGATCCCGATCCCGCCGTCAGCGGGACAAGTATCTATCCCGTTCGGATCAGCCTGAACGGCTCCCCTGTGCGTGAGCAGTATCCGGCGGTGAACGGCGGAAACTTTACGGGGAATGCGAATGTGTATTCCCCCGATCCGCTGCTTGATTACCGCTGGGAGAGCGTGTCGGCGGATGATAACCTGCAGGTCTATCAGGCATTCCCGATCGCCTATACCGCCGACAGGGCAGACAGCTTCGAGGGACTTGATTCGGTGCTGACCGACGATGTGAACATCACTGTCAAGGGCGACGGCGACATCATGTTCGACTTTGGCGTTGAGTTTGCGGCTTGGCTTGAAATTGACAGCCCCGATCTTCAGGGCGCCGCGGATGTTACGCTCAGCGTCAGCGAGTATACCATGCCCGAAATCGTGAACGCCGGCCCGCGCTCGCCTTCAAAGACGGCAAAAGCCCAGAAGGTGTCCGGAAATACCTACCGACTGAACCTGAATGACGAGCTGTATGAAGGCGTTCGGTTCGGATTTATCCATATCGAAAACCTCAAAAAGGAATTTCATATTACGGGCATCCGGCTGATCTGTCAGGTGAAGCCGACCAACTACAACGGCAGTTTCTCTTCCGATAACGAGATGCTCAACCGGATCTGGTATACCGCCGCATATGACGTCAGAGTAAACCTGAAGAAGGACTATTTTGCAGCCATTCTCGTGGATCGGGGTGACCGTCACTCCTGGACGGGCGACGCTTATACCGCGCAGGCGGCAGCGCTTACCGCCTTTGCGAACTACGACTTCGTTCTGAAAAATCTACAGTACACCGCAGTACGCCCCAACGGTATCGAAAGCTACGAGCTGTATTGGGTACTCAGCCTGATCGACTACTATGAATATACCGGCGATAAGGACGGCGTAAACGGGCTTCTCACCCAAGCGACCAGCCGACTGAAGCACGCCTATGCCATCTGGGGAAAGAATCCATCTTTGAGCTTTTTCGGCTGGGATGAAAGACTGGGCGCAGGCTTTGAAAATGCCAATACGCTTGAAAATCAGCTTTCCTACAAGGTGATCGCCATCGAGTGCTGGAACAAATTTGCCGATGTCCTTGACGATCTCGGAAAAAGCAAGGATGCAGAGCTTTACCGCTCCTATGCCAAGGAAAAAACGGAGGAAATCCTGTCCGATCCCGATTGGTATCAAAGCTACGGTATGCACGCTTTTTCGGATGCCGTCAATGCCGGTATCGTAAGTGATGAAATCGTAGATAAGCTGTTTGAAAAGTACTTCACCGACCGCGTGAACCGTATCTCCTATTCACCCTTCAATGAGTATTTCATTTTGCAGGCTCTTGGCAAAATGGGCAAATATGACGACGCCATTTCCTCAATTCTGGATCTTTGGGGCGGGCAGATTGAATACGGCGGGACCTGTTTCTTCGAAACCTTCCGTCCCGATTGGGCGCGTGAGCTTGAAAAAAATGCCGCTGTACCCAACAATCAGGCAGGCTATACCAGTCTTGCCCACCCGTGGAGCGCAGGCGTTCTCACTTGGATGAGCGAAGAGCTTCTCGGAATCAAAGCAACGACGCCCGGATTTTCGACCTTTGCCGTCATTCCCCATCTCGGTACACAGCTTACAAGCGTATCGGGCGATATGCCCACGCCTTACGGAACGGTCGCAGCATCGTTTGATATTACGCTCGGCAAGCACAGTGTTACCGTCCCCAAAGGTACGGTTGCCACGTTTGCTGTCCCCAAAGCGGGCAGATCGGTGACCAATCTCAAAAAGAACGGTGCTTCTGTCACCGCCGACCGTGAAGATAGCGATTATTTCTATTTTGACAACCTTGCGGAAGGCAGTTACGAATTCACTGCCGACTATACCGGCACGCCCGCGAAATACGAAGCGCCGGAATGGAGCTATGATGCTACTTATAAGGGCACGGACAGTGAAACAAAGGGAAATTGGAACGGCGTTTACGGTGCCGACGGCTACGTTCTGTGCGGCAGCGACGGTTCGGCGGGGAAAGTGCTGCCCGATTACGTCAGCAGCGTAATCTTTACCAAAGGCATCAACCTCACGGCTTCCGCCGATGGGGACGATGCCCGGGCTTTGAGTGCTAACATCTTTGGAATTGGCGATCGGATGCTGTCCCACTATGCAACCAATTATAACGCGGCATGTTATCAAACCTTTACGGTAGACATCAACCTTGTCGAAAAGCATTCCTATACCGTGGCGTTGTATTTTGTAGACTGGGAAAACGAGGGCAAGAGCCTTGCCGTGGAGATGTTCGATGGTGAAACCCTCGAACTTGTTGCCCCCGTCAAAATGATTTCCGATTACGCGGGCGGCGTTTACATGATCTATAAATACGATCGGTCGGCACGCTTCCGCATCGACCACATTCGCGGTTCGTATGTGTCGCTTTCGGGTATTTTCTTCGGTATCGGCGCAGGATCGGCTAAAGAACACAGCTACATAGGAATTGACGACACAGATCCCGCCGTGCAATATAAGGGAAGCGGATGGCGTCACGATGCCATGGGGGATGCTTACAACGGCACTTTCAGCTATACGAACGTTGCAGGCGCTTATTGCGAATACACCTTTGAAGGCGATAATATAACCCTGCTTGCCAGCCGCGAATCCAACCGCGGAATCTGCGAGATCTTTCTGGACGGCGTCAGTCAGGGTCGTTTCGATCTCTATCATGCGAGCATCCGCCGTCAGGAAAAGATCTTCCAAGCCGAGTTTGAATCGGGCAAGCATACCGTTAAAATCATCGTAACGGGCGAAAAGAATAAGAATGCCGGCGATTGCTATATTGATATTGATGCTTTTGAAATCAAAACGGAGTTCGTGAACACCACCACAGTCAAGATCGACGAGCGGGACAAGAGCTTTGTTTATTCCGGAAGCTGGACGCATGATCCCATCTCAGATGCCTATAACGGAACCTTCTCCTATTCCAATGTCAAGGGAGACGCGGTTGAAATCACTTTCACAGGCAGCGCGATCCGATTGATTTCCAGTCAGGAATCGAATCGGGGTATCTGTGAGATTTTCCTTGATGGTATCAGCCAAGGCACAGTTGATCTCTATTCGCCGAGTATCAAACGTCAACAGGTAATTTTTGAAAAGAAGTCGCTTTCTTTGGGTGAACATGTCGTAAAGATC
>CAYOON010000179.1:0-4524 GCA_964405595.1 uncultured Lachnospiraceae bacterium
GGATGCTGGAATATTGGATCGGGATGTTCTTTGAAGCCGGAACAGAGGTTCCCGAAGGCTATGAATACGCGGATATGGATCCGATGCGCTATGCGATATTCTGGGTATACGGCAAAGAGGGCGAGGTCGCGTCCTTCGACGCGCACAACCTCTGCCTTGCCGAGCTTTCGGAACATGGACTGACGCGCCGCGAGGACGACTGGTGCTTTGAACGGTATAATTGCCCGAGATTCACTACCCCGGATGAATCGGGAAACGTCATTCTGGATTACGGTGTATCGATTGTATAGGAAACCAAGGGAGGTCTATTATGAGCTTACACGACGAAATATTGAATCAAGGCAAGGAGCAGCTTCAGGAACGGTTTGCAAAGCCGGGCGTGGAATTCCGGGGCAAGCCCTTTTGGTCCTGGAACGGCGAACTGGAAAAGGATGAGCTGATCCGACAGGTCGGGATCCTCGGTCAGATGGGGATGGGCGGCTTTTTCATGCACTCCCGCGCCGGACTGATTACCGAGTATCTGGGGGACGAGTGGTTCGATCTTATCAACGCGGTAGCGGATGCCGGTGAGGCGATGGGACTGGAAGCATGGCTTTACGATGAGGATCGATGGCCAAGCGGCAGTGCCGGCGGGAAGGTTACGGTCGATCCGCAGTACCGGATGAAGTCCCTTCGGCTACAGGAGAGACGTCCTGACGAGTTCGTCTGGAACGACGGGATCTATCTTGCCTTCCTTGCCAAGGCGGACGGTCGCAATCTATACTCCTATACCCGGCTATCCCCCGACTCCGATATAGTGGAGGTTCAAAAGCAGGCAGAAGAGTCGGCGGCTTCCTTCCCCGGGGAATGGAAGGTGCTGGAATTTACCGTTGTCCCGGACGAATGCAGCAGCAACTACAACGGCACCACCTACATCGACACCATGAGCAGAAAGGCCACCGACAGGTTTATCGAGCTGACCCATGAGGCCTATGCAAAGCATTGCGGCGATCGGTTAGGACGCAGTATCAAAGGCATTTTTACCGACGAACCCCATCGCGGGCAGGCGATGAACGACCTTTCCGTCCATGACGGATTGATGCGCTGTTCTACCGCTTGGACGGACGATTTATTCGAGGAGTTTCAAAAGCGGTACGGGTATGACGCGATCAAGGTTCTGCCCGAACTGTTCTATTTCCCGATGGGTCGCCGTGTTGCGCCCATCAAGCTGCACTATTTTGATCTGGCGGACAACTTGTTTCTGGAGCGTTTTGCGATTCCGATCAAGGAGTGGTGCGATGCGCACGGTATGGAATTTACCGGGCATGTACTTCACGAGGATTCCTTCTCCAATCAGACTGCCCCCCACGGATCGCTGATGCGCTTTTACGAACACATGGGCTACCCGGGCGTCGATGTTCTGACCGAGGGCAACCGCTGCTACTGGATTGTGAAGCAGCTGACCTCCGCCGCAAGACAGCTGGGGAAAAAGTGGCTTCTCTCCGAGCTGTACGGCTGCACCGGCTGGCAGTTTAATTTCCGCTCCCACAAGGCGGTCGGCGACTGGCAGGCACTCTTCGGGATCAACGTCCGCTGTCAGCATCTGTCCTGGTATACCATGGAGGGCGAGGCCAAGCGGGACTATCCTGCCAGCATTCTGCACCAGTCACCCTGGTACCCCGACTATGACTTGGTGGAGTCGTATTTTGCCCGTCTCGGCGTCGTGATGACCGAGGGTCGGCCTGCCTGTGATGTTCTGGTACTGAACGCCATCGAGAGCGTCTGGTGTCAGACCTACGCCGGTTGGGCAAATTGGATCATGAGCGCGGATCCCGAGATCAGCCGGCTAGAGGCGCATTACGCACGGCTGTTTCATATGCTTGCCGACAATCAGATCGACTTTGATTACGGCGAGGAAGAGATGATGTCTCGGATGGCATCCGTGGAGACGGCATCGGACGGCAGCGGGGCTTATCTCCGCGTAGGACAGGCGCGCTACCGCACGGTTGTGGTCAGCGGAATGGTTACCATGCGGGATTCCACCTGTCGACTGCTGCGGGATTTTCTGGATCGCGGCGGATGCGTGCTGTTTAGCGGATCGGCTCCCGAATATGTGGACGCGCTGCCTTCCGGGGTGCCCGAAGAACTATCGAACCATCCCCATGCAAAAAAGCTGAACTTCGAGGAAGAGGCGTTGGTTTCCGCCCTTCGGCAGCAGCTTCCCTACTCTGTCTGTGTGCGGCGTACCGAGGAC
The DNA here is from genome assembly GCA_964405595.1 of uncultured Lachnospiraceae bacterium. Taxonomy (GTDB): domain Bacteria; phylum Bacillota; class Clostridia; order Oscillospirales; family CAG-272; genus CAKSQF01. The sequence continues at coordinate 2,234 of CAYOON010000179.1, forward strand.
GGGCAGGCCGCCCGATTCGTCTTTTGCCAGACTAGGATCTGCGAAGAGGACGGCGTGCGCTTCCTTGCCCTTCTGAACACGAACCGTGAGGAAGGAACCGGAACGGTGAACATCGAACTGACGGGATTCTCTTCCGGAGCCGTGGAGCTTTGGGATCCGGAAACGGGAAAGCGGTATGATGCCTCTTCTTTGGCAGTGTTGGAGAAGGATCGGATCATTCTACAAACCGCATTCCTTCCTGCGGAGTTCAAAATATTTGCGTTTACAGAGCAGAAAGACGATAGTTTGCCGCCCCTTTGTCGGGAGGTAACCGTTCGGACGGCTGATGTGACGGAACCGGTTAAATATCGGCTGGACGAAGAGAATATTTGCGTGCTGGACTACGCGAGATGGAGATGGGAAGGTGGGCTCTGGCAGGAGGAACAGGAAATCCTGAAGGTTGACGCTGCCGTTCGGGAGATGCTCGGGTTGGAGCGTCGGGGCGGTGAAATGTTACAGCCTTGGTACGCGAAAAAATTCGACACGAAGGAATACGGCAGTCTGGAGCTGGAGTACGAATTCTATGTGGATACCCTACCGAATGGATCGGTCACTCTGGCAGGGGAGCGTCCGGAACTGAACGAATATCGGCTGAACGGCGTTCGTCTTACAACTACAGAGGAATTTTGGGTAGATTCCTGCTTTAAGAGAATGCCCGTTCCGGCAGGCACACTGAAAATCGGGCGAAACATCGTAACTGTCAAAACAACCTTCAAGCGAACAAGCAATCTTGAAGCACTCTATCTGCTGGGGGATTTCGGCGTTATCTTGGATGGACGGAAGCGAACCCTGACAAAACTGCCGGAGAAAATCGGCTTTGTTCCCCTTCCCGACGTCAATCTGCCCTTTTACTCCGGGTCTGTCACCTATCGGATCTCGCCGCAGATGCTGTCGGACATCGGCATTCGTCGGAAGCCGGGAGAACGGGTCTATCTGTCGCCCCTATCGTTTAGCGGGGCTTTGGTGAAAGCGGCACCTGCCGGCGATCCGTCGAGAGCGAGAAAGGTGTGCTGGGAGCCCTACGAGATCGAGGTCACCGACTTCCTTGCCGAGGAGAGCGGGCTGGATGTCACGCTGGTTCTCACGAGACGAAACACCTTCGGACCGCTGCATCAGTATCCGAAGTTTCAGCACGCCTACGGTCCGGGCAATTTCATGACAACGGGAGAGGGCTGGCGCGATTCGTATATGCTGCTGGATACCGGAATCCTCGGCGGGATCCGATTCCATGTGCGGACGGAAGAAAACCAATAAGATAGGAAAACATCCGCCGGACAGGGTTCACCTGTCCGGCGGATAGCTATTTTGTGATTATTTTCTTCCCACGATCCGTCCGATCCACTTGGAAATCTCCATAACCACCAGCGGAACGAGGATCAGTCCCGCACTCAGCAGATAGAGCTTCCACGGCAGAATTACCAGACCGAAGGCGATCCTTGCGGGGGTAAAGAGTACGGCGGCAACCAGCAGGATCGACGCCAGAGCTGCCCAGTTGAGCTTACGATTCTTGAAGAAACCGATCCGGAACAGCGAGCGATCGGAACGCATATTAAACGCCTGCACGATCTGCGACAGCGCCAGTACCATGAATGCCACGGTACGGCCGCCTTCGATGGAGCCGGTCATATTTTCGCCGACCTTGAAGCCGATCAGGGTCAGAGCCGCGAACATAAGTCCCTGCAATACCACACGAATCCCGAGTCCGTGAGCGAAAATTCCTTCGTTTTTGGGCTTGGGTTTATGATCCATGACATCGGGTTCCACGGGTTCCATACCCAGCGCGATCGCCGGAAGCGAGTCGGTGACGAGATTGATCCACAAAAGCTGCATGGAGAGCAGCGGGGATTTATGCCACAGCATCATGGCTCCGAACACCGTAATGACCTCGCCGATATTGGTCCCCAGGAGGAAGCCTACCACCTTCTTGATATTGGCGTAGATGCCCCGTCCTTCCCGGACGGCGTCCACGATGGTGGCGAAGTCATCGTCGGTCAGGGTCATATCGGCGGCACCTTTGGCAACATCAGTACCGGTAATGCCCATTGCGCAACCGATGTCGGCGGCCTTTAACGCGGGCGCGTCGTTTACGCCGTCACCGGTCATGGAGACGACCTGACCTTTGCGCTGCCATGCTTTGACACTACGGATCTTATCTTCAGGCGACACACGGGCGTATACCGAAATATTCTCGACCAGCGCGACCAGCTCGCTGTCGGTCATGGCGTCCTGCTCGGCACCCGTGCTGGCACGGT
>CAYOON010000180.1:0-4524 GCA_964405595.1 uncultured Lachnospiraceae bacterium
GTCCGCCACAGAGACAACTCCAAAGCCCCAGACGACGTCGTCGGAAGCTATCACCACAACCGTATCCATCGAGATTCAGCCCAGCGGCACACTGCCGCACATCGATTGGGATGATATTCCGGGCGGGAACTGATCGTACTTAACGCATTCTCCGCTCCAGCGAACGGTGAGCGGACGATCTGCGTCTGCTCCGGCTCATGGTGCCGCTGCCCTTGGGGAGCGCCAGCGACAGGGTCAGAATGATCCCGGCGCATCCGGCGAGGATTCCCAGCTTTACGGGCAGGGTGAAGGCGGGATTTTGCCCGCCGAATATCCACGCGATCAGCGCGGGCAGGATATAGAAGGCGGTAGCCAGCAGCGATCCGCTGATCCCTTTATCGGCGGTGCGGATAATGACACCGCAAAGGAGCGCGCCGATCACCAGCGCGATGACCCCCAGCCAGAGCAGCATACTGCGGGGATCCTCGCTTTTGATTCCGAAGAGAGACAGTAAAAACAGTGTCGCCAGTCCGCCGAAGTGCGCAAGCAGCGCGGATAGAAGGGACGACCGAACATGCGATAGATTCAATTTGATCCGATCCTTTCGTAATAGCATTCTTATCACGATCCTATGCGGATTTTTTTCCGTTTATTCCGGGAAATCCCGAATTATCCGATTCTTTCAGGCTTACAAACCTTTCCCGCCCGCCTCAATAGAAGAGGCGGGCGGGAACTTTTGCTGTCATGCGGGGAATCATTGGAAAGCCGTCCACAAAAGCGCACTTGCTTTTGCGGACGGCTGTCGTTTTCCGAAACGGGAAATTATTCCTTATTCTTTTTGCCCTTTTTCTTGGATTTCTTCTCCTCTGCGGGTGCTTCGATCTCCTGCGTCTCGCCATCCTGCGCGGAATCCTCTTCCTTCTTGGCGGCAGTATCCACGGGCACGGCACCGTTTGCTACCGATGCGGGAACGTCTACGCACTTGACTGCCGACTTGAGGATCCGGATCTTGGTGCGATCCTTGCCGGTTTCGATCATGCAGGTCTCACCCTTGATGCTGACGATCTTTCCGATGATTCCGCCGATGGTGGTAATCTCGTCGCCTACCTGCAAACCGTTACGCATGGCGTTGGTTTCCTTCTCCTGCTTACGCTGGGGACGGATCATGAAGAAGTACATAACCAGAAGCAGAACGCCGATCATCAAGATCATCATGGTTCCGCTTCCTCCGGCCGCTCCGGTATCCGTCAATGTGTGAATCTGATAGAGAGTGTTCATTTTTAAACCTATTCCTTTTCTTATGTTGTCTCTATTATATACGACTTTTTCCCATATTGCAAGGGATTTTGGAAAAATTTATTTATCCTTAACAATTTTACCGATTCCCTCGTTAGAACCGATCAGCATCAGCACGTCCTCCTCAGTGAAAGGACGTTTGGGAGAGATATTGAAATCGGTTTGCCCTTCATGGCGGACAGCGATGACATTGACCCCGTACTTCGCGCGGACGTTGCACTCGATCAGGTTCTTGCCTACCCAGCTTTTCGGCACCTTTCTCTCCACGATGGAATACTCGTCGGAGTAGGTCAGATAGTCCAGCACGTCCCGCTTGGCGATGGTTGCCGCCAGCTTCCGTCCCATATCCTGTTCAGGGAAGACCACCTGATCGGCGCCTACCTTCCGGAGGATCTTACACTCCAGCTCGGAGCTTGCGCGCACCACCACCTGCTTCACGCCCAGATCCTTGAGCATCATGGTCAGGAGAATACTGTCGTCAAGTTTATCGGAGAAGCAGACGATCACGCAGGAGTAGCTTTTGATTCCGACGGCAAGCAGGGTTGCCTCCTTCAGGGGATCGCCTACAATGGCGTCGGTGGCGATTTCGGACATGGACTGCACCAGCTCTTCCTCCTCATCCAGAACCAGCACCTGACAGCCCTGCTCCTCCAATGCTCTCGCGATAGTTTGTCCGAAGGGCGTCAGCCCGATAATACAGAATGTTTGAACCTTTTTCATGTTCTTCGTTCCTTTCCTTATATATCTGCTTTATCCGATCAGGAAGGTCGTATCCGGATAGGACAGCAGCGAATTTTTTCTCGCGCTCTTGATAACCAGCGAGTAGGTGATGGTCAGGATTCCGACACGTCCCATGAACATCAGGACAATCAGGAGTCCTTTTGCCAGAATCCCGAAGGATGCCGTTCCCGCTGCCGACAGACCGACGGTCGCGTAAGCAGAGACCACCTCATACAGGCAGTCCACCGGCATAGCCGTGCTTCCCAGCGACAGAGCCAGCGTAGCAACACCGACGAACACGATACCGATATTCACCAGTGCCATGGCACGCAGGACGAGATTTTTATTGACTCTGCGCCGGAAGAGGATGATTTCCTCGTTGCCCATGGCAACCTTCCATGTGGCGTAGAAGATGATCGCCACCGTTCCTACTTTCAGACCGCCCGCCGTGGATCCGGAGGCTCCGCCGATCATCATGATTACCGAGGATATGACCTTTCCGGTAGTGGACAGTGTGCCGTTATCGAAGGAGGCAAATCCAGCGGTTCGCAGGGAGATCGAATGGAAGAAGGCGTTCAAAATCTTTTTCGGGACGCTCATATCCGCAAGGGCTACGTCCCACTCGGTGATCAGGGTAAGTACGGTTCCCACGAAAAGCAGGAATGCCGTCACGATCAGGATAAAACGGGTATAGACCGAAATCCGATCCTTTCGTCCCACGATACTGCGCAGGAGTTTGGAGGTGGAGGCTCGCTTTTTGGGCATAAAGTAGGAGATCAGATCTGCCCAGATGGCGAAACCGATTCCGCCGACGATGACCAGTCCTCCCAGCGTCAGCAGCACCAGCGGATCGTCGGCGAAGGACTGCACGCTATTCTCACCCAGGATGTCGAATCCGGCGTTACAGAAGGAGGATACTGCATGGAAGATCGAATAGTAGATTCCCTTTCCGGTGCCGTAAAGGGGGATCATCCGGATGGAGAGCAATGCCGCGCCGATGAGTTCCACCGAGAAGGTTCCGATCACGATCATTGCCATGAAGGTTGTGGCGGCACCGTCGGCGGCGCCGATACCCAGCGATTCGGACACGAGGAAGTTCTCGCGGGGGGTGATGGTACGTTTGATCAGGAGGGAGGCGAGGATTGCCATGGACATGAAGCCCAGTCCGCCGATCTGGATCAGGACAAGGATCACGATCTGACCGAAGGTTGACCAATGGGTTGCGGTAGTGACCACCGACAGACCGGTCACGCAGGTGGCGCTGGTAGCGGTGAAGAGGGCGGTTATGGGATCGGTGAAGCTGCCGTCCGCCGATGCCAGCGGTGTGGTCAGCAGGAGCGTACCCAGCAGGATCACCAGCAGGAAGCCCAGCACGATGGTCTGGGACGGGGTTCGCCGGTGTCTGCCTGTTATGAAGTCGAAGAATTTCTTTAGGAATAGTTTCATTGCTATGTAGTTGCCTTTCTTTTGGGCTTGCAGTCGCTTTTTTCAAAGTTTTCGTCCAGCGCGCGAAGCGCGGTGTCCTTTTCTCAAAAGGTGGCGGGGTCGAGGGGCAGAGCCCTCGTCGCGCTCCGCAGAGCGCGAAATCCCCTACGGCCCTTTTCTTTTTGCCAAGCTTTTTCTTTTGGGCCTTTTTGGTCAAAAGAAAAAGCGGACTAACAGGTTTGATGTTACACTACCTCTGTAGCTTTACAACAGCCTACCGGTTCTTTCCCCTCACGGGAACGGTATAGTCGCTCCTCGTGATGGCGCAGATGCCGATGTCGCGGTAGACGCCCTTGACCCGCATACTCTGCCGCAGCGTTCCCTCGTAGCGCATTCCGAGCTTTTCCATCACCCGGCGGCTTGCCAGATTCTCCGCCATATAGTGCGCCTCGATCCGATTGAGCCCCAGATAGAGAAATCCGAACTTCAGAACCGCTCTGGCCGCCTCGGTGGCGTATCCCCTGCCGTGGAAGCGGGGATTCAGTACATAGCCGATCTCTCCGCAGTTGTTTTGGGGATCCAGCTTTGTAAATCCCACGGTGCCGATCATCGGGCCGCCTTTTAAAATGATCGCCCAATCGTAAAAATCGCCGTTTCTGTATTGATGCCGCAGGGAGTGTACATATCCCTTGGTATATCGGGGGTTGGGATGGGGCGACCAAAGCAGATAGCGGGTTACGTCCTCCCGCTTGGAGTAATCGTACATATCTATATAATCCGCGTCCTCGATTCTGCGAAGAATCAGCCGTCCCGTTTCCAGTACCGGCGGATCCCGGAAAATTCGGATCACATCTTGTCGGGTCACGTCGAATCCTCCTTCTTTCCTATGGCGTATCAGCTGTATACTATTCATTATACAATAATTTACAAATAATGCAAGATTTTTTTCGTAAAATTATTGAATTTTTTTCTGAAGTATGGTATGATAACGATAATGGAGTCCGAAGTTATATGACAGACGTGAAGTAAGCGAAAACTTGTTAGTCCGCTTTTTCTTTTGACCTAAGAAGGCGCAAAAGAAAAAGCTCGCAAAAAGAAAACGCC
>CAYOON010000181.1:0-4523 GCA_964405595.1 uncultured Lachnospiraceae bacterium
CTATGTACTTCCGTTCTGATTATTCTTCGCTCGCTTTCAAAGCGCCGCACTCCTTTAAGAGGCGGTATTTCTGTCTGGTCGCCTCTCCGCCGCGGAAGTGACGCTCCTGCTTATTTTTCTCCAGAAGCTCCTTGACCTGCTGATAGAGGGCGAAATTCTGCTTTTGCAGGATGCTTGTCACGTCCTTATGTACAGTCGATTTGCTGATCCCGAACACTTTTGCCGCCTGTCTGACGGTCGCGTTCTTTTCCAGCAGATAGCGGGCAAGCAGCTCGCACCGCTCCGTTTCCGCGTATTTCATAGAATAAACCAAATCCTTTCCGTATGCTTCGATGTTTTTGGTTCATTCTATGCAACTTGGCGGGGAATATTTCCGATTATTCGGTATTTATAATATATATTCCCTTTTATAAAAGTTTTTGAAGGTTGTTAGGGGACTTTTTTCAAAAAGTCCCCTAACTGGGGAGTTCTCCGGCGATGCCGGAGAACGTGGGGCGAAGCCCCAAAAACATTTGTCTTGGGGGTACTTACCCCCAAGACGAATGCTTCTGAAACTCCGTAAAAAAGGTTTTCCCAACCTGCCGTGTAGCCCCAGCTTCTGACCCTGCATATTGCAAGGTGGTGCCCTCTCCAATGTTTCTGTGCTTCCAACGTCCGGTCAGAATCGTGACTTGAGCCGTGAACAGCTCGCAGGATTCTGCCGGGAGGCCTGCTAACTCCGCATCGGAAGTTTATCCGGGCTCCATGTCATAAGTGTAGGTCCATTTATGGAACTATCACGCACAGCTCAGGAAAACCTTCCCTAATTCAATATAAATCCGACTCGGATCCGCCGAGGTCTTATTCCTCGTCGTAGTCGATCTCGCTGAACAGCGCCTGATCGAAGTAGGCGGCAACCTTCTCGAACTCGTCGTCATCCTCGATGGTCTCCAGCGCGTCGTCTCCGTCCTCGGAGGGGATCAGCTTCAAAATCACATACTCGTCGCTCTCCTCCTCAAAGGGGATCAGGGCGAAGTATTCGTTTCCGTCCATCTCGGTCTTGCCGATGCACTCGAACTGCTTCTCCTCGCCAGATTCGTCGTCTACCAGCGTGTAGAGCTCAATCTCCTCTTCCTCGTATTCTGCGTTTATGTCCTTCTCGTCTGCCATTTCTTTATACCCTTTCTGTTTTAAGTCCCGGACGGTTGTGTCCTGTTCCTATTCTACACGATTTCTTCCGTTTTGTCAAGACCTTTTTCCGATTTTTCCGCTGCCTGCGCTTCCGTTTATCGGTAACTCGAAGAAATTTCCGAATAACCGAAGAAATCGGACAAAAGACTTGCTTTTTTTTGAAAAATATGCTATACTGTCAAAAGCGGCACAGAAGGGTTTACTTCCTATTCTATTTACTGACCTTCCTATTATATGTATCCCCTTGTCCGCTCATACGCTAATTCAGAAAAGGAAACCTTTGAAACATGAAAGCAGTTGTAGGCATCGACGTGGGCGGAAGCACCACCAAAATCGTCGGCTTCGACGAAAACAAAGAATTGATCGCCCCTATCTTCGTCCGGGCAAACGATCAGATTACCTCGGTATACGGAGCGTTGGGACGATTCACCTCGGAAAACCATCTCGAGCTCTCCGACATTCGCAAAATCATGGTCACGGGCGTGGGATCCACCTTTATCTCCGCCCCGATTTACCGGATCCCCTGCGAGCGGCTGGTAGAGTTCCCCTGTATCGGCAGGGGCGGAATCTATCTCTCCGGTCTTGATGAGGCGATCGTGGTGAGTATGGGCACGGGTACCTCGCTGGTCTACGCCACGAAAGACGGCGTTTGCGAATATCTGGGCGGAACCGGCGTCGGCGGCGGTACGCTGGTGGGACTCTCCGAAAAGCTGCTGGGCGTGCGGAACATCAATCACATCATCGACCTTGCGGCCGACGGCGATCTTTCCAGAGTCGATCTGCGGGTCAGTGACATCACGAAACTAGACGTACACCCCGACCTTTCCCCCGATCTGACCGCCTCCAACTTCGGCAAGATCAGCGATCTGGCGACCAAGTCCGATCTGGCGCTGGGAATTATCAACATGGTAGTAGAAACGGCTGCCATGCTGGCCGTTTTTGCCGCGCGCGCACACAATACCCAAAACATCGTCATCGTGGGAAACATGACCACCCTGCCCCAGGCAAGACGGATTTTCGACTCGATGCGCAACTCCTTCGGACTGAATTTCCTGATTCCCGAGAACGCCAGCTTCGGCCCTGTGATCGGTGCCGCCCTCTCCGGGATTTGAACCCCGTTTTTTCATCCGATTGGGCAAAAAAAGCAACCAAATTGTCAAATTCCGTCCCTGTTTTGTGATAGTTCACAATTCAGCACCCGAATTTTTGTAGAAAATTCCTCCTGATTTTTTGGTATATCCCGATTTACAAACGAGGGAAAATGTGCTATAATATTTTTAGGGGTCAAAATACTTAATTTATTCATTTGACCATAAAAAGGAGAGTATTATCATGAAAAAGTTTCTTTCCATGGCGCTCGTTCTGGCGATGATGGTTTCTACCGCGGCACTGACCGCCTGCGGCGACGATTCCACCTCGACTAACGGCAGCACCAAAGCACCGACTTCCAGCGGCTCCGGCAATGTAACCTCCGGATCCCAGACACAGCCCGGCGACGTCGCGTCCAAGCCCGCTACCTCTGATCAGGGTACCCAGCCCGCAACGCCTCCGTCCTCGGCAATCGTTGTTCCCGACGATCCCTTTATGGCGCAGTTCCACGGCTACACTCCTATTGATAATATGGAAGCGTACAAGGCTGACCACAAGAATCTGATGGAAAGCTTTGTCGGCATCGTAATGTCGCAGTCCATCTTCAACGGCAACGACTGGACCAATAGCGAGGATGATCAGTTCATCGGACTGGGCAAAGAAGACGCGCCCAACCTCTTCGACGGAGATCCCGAGACCAAGTGGTGCTGCTCCAGATCGGACGTCGAGTACGCCGCTGCTCTGGTTTGGGAGATGACCGAGGCTGTCGATGTTGTCGCTTACTCGATCACCACCGGCAACGACAACGTCGAATGGACCAGCCGTAATCCCGTTCAGTGGAGACTTTACGGAACCAACACCCTGCCCGAGACCGTCATGACCGACGAGAATCCCGATGAGGGCGACACCTATCTCAGATCCATGACCGTTCCCGAGGGATGGGTTCTGATCGACGCCGTTGATGCCGCCGATCCCGATAATCCCATGCTTTCACAGGTTCCCGATGAGAACTTTAAGGAGGTCGGCTTTGAGGTAGCGCACCCCGGTCAGTATAAGTACTTCCTGTTCCTCATAGACTATGCTGAAAGCGACGACATCACCTTCCAGTTGGCTGACTTCACTCTGTTCGGAAACAACTGATACTTACGATAAACCTCCGCGTTCATTTTCGCGGAGGTTTTTATCGGCTTATATTACGACAAATCTCACAAAATTATCGGTCATAATTTGTCGATCAGCCAATATTCATAATTTTCTGTTCTCTTCCCGGATTCTTCTGTTAATCACAGATTTTTGTTGGTTGCGACTTCAAATTGTTTCTGCTTGCGAAATTATACTATATTGTGTTTAATATATAACAATATTTTTTAATTTGTAACTAATTTTTCATTCGAGATTCATTATTTGTAAGATTGCACAACAATTCAAAGATTTTTTAATTAAAAATACATATACTTTTTTTCGAATAAAGGATTTACAAACGGTCGAAAATATGCTATACTAGTATTATAATCAGGATTGATATGCAATTAGTCCGATTAAAAAAATCATACTTAGGAGAGTAAAAAGTTATGAAAAAGTTTCTTTCACTCGCATTAGTGCTTGCTATGATGGTTTCTACCGCAGCACTGACTGCCTGCGGCGAAGATTCTAAGGGAACCTCCGGAGGATCGTCCAGCAGCGACGCTCCCTCTTCGAGCAACACCCCCGCAAACACCAGCACCCCTGCACAGTCTGATGACCAGACTGCTCCCGCTTCCAATCCCCCTATCTCCAATCCCCCCATCTCGAGCGGTAACGAAGAGACCGCCTACCACGCTTTCGAGGAAGTTGATAACATCGACGCTTGGAAGCAGGACAAGACCAATCTGACCGAAGCATACTTTGACCAGATGGTAGCTTCCCATTCCATTTTCAGTGGCTTCGACTACACGGAAAGCGAAGAGATTGAGGAGGCCGGAACCCACGAGCTCGCTTCCAACCTCTTCGACGGAGATCCTACAACCAAATGGTGCTCGCTCAACAGCGCCGCTGAATTCTGCTCCGCTATCGTATGGGTTATGGAATCGAACGTCAATGTTGTCGGCTACACGATTACGACCGCAAACGACAACGCCAGCTACACTAACCGTAACCCCATCAGCTGGAGACTTTACGGTGCAGCCGAGCTGCCTGAGCCCAGAATGGACGAGGAAGTTGACGGTCTCTCTTATTTTGATACTGAAACCGTTCCCTCTGGCTGGACGCTGATCGATGCTGTTGAC
>CAYOON010000182.1:0-4491 GCA_964405595.1 uncultured Lachnospiraceae bacterium
CTACGAAAACGACGCCGATGCGATTTTCGCCTATCGAACCGCCATTCAGATGCTGGATTTACTCTATTACGACGGCGACAAGGCATGGATCAGTTATGTATATATCACCCTGCGAACCGAGCTTTGCAAGCTGCTTGCCAAGGCTGGGGATTACGATTCTCTGTATATCGAACTGGAAAACTGGCTGAATGATGTGATTTTTGAAGATTCGCTGCCGCTGGGCGACTATCACTATCCGGGAAATGTTCTCCTGAATCTGACAACCTATCATCGAAATGTAGAACGGCAACCAGAATGGGGGCTGCAATGTATGCAGTTCCACATTGGATTTCCGGAGTTTGACAAAGTGCGGGATACTGAAAAATTTAAGAAGTTTTGGAGAGAAGCGCAGGAGCGTTATCACAGAGAAGTTCCCGGTGTTTGATAAAAATTAGATTCTTTCTGTAAAGGGTTGATTTTCCGGGCGATTCGTGCTATAATAAAGATTAACCTATATAGAAAGGATTCGTTAGAATGAAAGATCTGGACGAAATTGAAATATCCCGGGAATACCCGTTTCGGGGAAGGATATTTGATATAGTCAGCTGTAAAGTACGGCTGCCCGACGGTAAAGTAGCCGATCGGGACGCAATGTGCCATTCCGGAGGCGTCTGCGTACTTCCGGTTGACCGGGACGGCAACGTGATCATGGTGCGGCAGTATCGCTTCGGCGCGCAGGAGATCCTGATGGAGGTTCCCGCAGGCAAGCTGGAACGGGGAGAGAACCCCGACGACGCCATCCGCAGGGAACTGGAGGAAGAAACGGGCTGTCACGCGGAAAGAATTGACTATCTGGGATTCTGCTATCCCACGCCCGCGATTTCTACCGAAAAAATCTACATCTATCTTGCGACCGGGCTTTCGGAGGGAACTCCGCATACCGACGAGGATGAATTTTTGGAAATCGTGCGGATTCCGCTGGCAGAGCTGGTGGAGCAGGTTATGTCCGGAGAGATCACCGATGCCAAAACGCAGATCGTAATCCTCAAGGCCAATCGGATTTTGAATGGAAAGATATAAAAACAGCGATTCCGTGCATTTTTCTGCACGGAATCGCTGTTTTCGATAATTACCAACGGCTCGGCGAAGAGTTATTATCATCACCGGGTTTAGGAATTAAAGGGAATCATATCTCCCCAACCTTCTTCATCCGACGAAAGTACAATATCTGTTGACAGTTCAACAATATCTGCAATGGGTGCGATGTAATCTTTCTTTTCCATGGTCGTGTGCACACTCCTTTATATTCTTCGTTTTTGTATCTTTGCGATGAAAAAACCATCCGTATGATGGATGCCGGGAAACAGAGTCAACATCCCGTTATCTGCGGTAAGGGAACCGACGCAAAACGGTACGAGCTCATAATCGGGATGATTCATGATAAACCGACTGACAACATCCTCATTTTCCTTTTTATTCAGTGTGCAAGTAGAATAGATAAGAATACCGCCCGATTTCAGATAGCCGCCAGAGGATACAAGTATATTATACTGAATTTCCGGCAGTTTGTCAAGTGTTTTTTGTGAATTATTTCGTAAATCACTTTTTTTTGCAAGCACGCCAAGTCCGGAACAGGGCACGTCGCAGATTACCCGGTCAACTTTTCCCAGATACTCGTTAATCGGCTGTGTGGAATCATGAGGTATGACGCGGATATTTTGGATCGACAGTCGCTCCGCAGCCGAACGAATCAGCGACAGCTTGCTTTCGTGTACATCCATAGACAGAATATCGGCGGTGTCGGAGGTGTAGATCGCCGCCGACAGCGATTTCCCGCCGGGAGCGGCACAAACGTCAAGAATCAGCTCGTCCGCCTGCGGATCCAGCGCCATGCAGGCAATCTGGGAAGCCTCATCCTGCACGAAGCATCTTCCGTCCGCCAGCGGAGCGAAATCGGACATCGGGATTGGGTTGTCACAGGTAAGCCCAAAGGGAGAGTAGGTGCAGGGACGCAAATCGGGGTATTCGGCACGAAGGGCGTCCGGGGTGGTTTTCAGTGTGTTGACTCGCAGGGTGATCGGCGGAATCTCCGACATGGATTTCAGCAGATCCTCGATCCTATTGGGGTAATCTCTCTGCCAAATCTCGCAGATCGGGCGGGGAACCGAGTAATAAACCGAAAGATAGGAAAGCCGATCCTTCACTGGATCCGGATAAGGCAGATGTTCCTTTTCCCGGCAGACAGATCGCAGAACGCCGTTAAGGAAGGGAAGTGCCCGGGAGGCGTACCGCCGACCCAGCGTCACAGTCTCGCTGACGGCGGCGCGGTCGGGAACCTTGTCCATGAAGACAATCTGGTAAATTCCCATGCGAAGCAGGATCACAACCGACAGATCCAGTCGGGAGATCTTCTTTTTGGTGAAAGCCTCGATCCAGTAATCGAGCGTGACTTTCCGCTCGGTGACGCCGTACAAAAGCGCGGTGTAGAAACTTTTATCCCTGCCTTCGAGTCCATGCTGCGTAATGGAAGCCGATAGCTCCAGATTGGAGTACTTCGCTTCCTGCTCGATGGAAAGGAGGGACTTGTAGACCAGATCGCGGACGTTCATGCGTCACCCAGCCGATCGCCGACTCCGATCTTTCGACCGTTGATATAGTCGCTGGCGCGCATCCGCCCCTTGCCCTCGGGGAGAAGCTGCTCAATAGCGATAGCGCCCTGTCCGCAGGCAACGGCGATTTTTCCACCATCCAGAGAGAAGACGGTTCCGGGTTTTCCGAAGGATCCGTCGGTCGAAAGAAGGGTAGATCGGACAATCTTGAGCATTTTTCCGTTTTGTTTGGTAAAGGTCAGCGGGAAGGGAGAGAGCGCACGGATACGGTTGTGGATTGAAAGCGCGTCGCGGGAAAAGTCAAGCAGACAGTCGGCCTTCTCGATCTTTGCGGCATAAGTGGAGAAATTGTCGTCCTGCGGAATCGGAGTCAGCGCACCGGCTTCCAGCTTTCCTATGGTCGAGACCAGCAGCTTCGCGCCAACATCCGCAAGGCTATCATGAATGGTTTCAAAATTATCGTCAATTCCGATGGGTACGGTGGCTTTTTCCAGCATATCGCCGGTATCCAGTCCCTCGGCCATCAGCATGGTGGTGACTCCTGTCTCGGACTCGCCCTCCAGTATTGCACGCTGCATGGGAGCGGCGCCCCGGTATTTCGGGAGCAGCGATCCGTGCAGATTGACGCAGCCGTACTTCGGATATTGGAGAATATAGGGCGGGAGCAGTTTCCCGTAGGCGACTACCGCGATCAGATCGGGGTTCAGCCGCTCCAGCTCGGGGAGAAATGCCTCGTTTTTCATCGTTTCAGGTTGAAATACCGGGACGCCTCGCAGGGTTGCGGCAACCTTGATCGGAGGCGGCGTCAGGGTATAGCCCCGTCCCTTGGGTTTATCGGGTTGGGTGACCGCTCCGATCACGTCAAAGTTTTCGCATAATGCCTGAAAACTACCGACCGCAAAATCGGGTGTACCCATAAATAGAATTCGCATGGTTTTGACCGCTCTTTTCTTCATAATTCGCAAATACAATGCACATGTACATTGTATTTTGTACTGCTTTGTTTAGTTGTCGTCCTGCTCCAGTTCTTCTTCGGTCAGCATATGCTCGGCGACGTCGGGATAAAGCTTTCCATCCAGATGGTCGATCTCATGGCAGAAGGCTCTGGCGAGCAGTCCTTCTCCGGTGACTCTGTAGCGCTCACCGTTTCGGTTGGTCGCCTCTACCGTAACCTTCATGGGGCGGGTGACGATGCCGCATCGGCCGGGCAGGGAAAGGCATCCCTCTCTGCCGGTCTGACTGCCGCTTCTCTCGACAATCACGGGGTTAATCAGTTCATAGACTTCGTCCGGTTCGCATTCCACGACGACGATCCTGCGCAGGATGCCCACTTGGGGACCTGCCAGTCCCACGCCGTTCGCCCGGCGCATGGTGACCAGCATATCGTCAAGCAGAGTCAGCGTCCGGGGCGTGATCTCCTCCACGGGTCTGCATTTTTTCCGCAGAATCGGATCCTGTTCGGTGAGTATTTTTAAATAAGCCATTGTTTTCTCCAAATTTGTGTATTTTAGATGGACGACGGGTTCATATCAATGGAAATCGTGACCTTTTTCCCGGCTTTTTTCGTATATTCGTCCAAAAGTGCCTTGAATAGGCTTCGTGTTTTCTGATTGGATCGGCATTTGACGATGAACCGCATCCGATAGCACTCGTTCAGCTTGTAGACCGGCGCCTCAAAGGGACCGAATACAATAATCTGCACGCCTTTGAAAGGACCGTCCGCCAGCTCTTTGATTCTGCCCGCGAAGGAGACCGCTATATTGCTCAAAAGTCCTTCGTCGGAGCAGGTCAGCGAGATCAGCGCGATGTCGCAGAAGGGCGGATAGACCAGAGACTTGCGGATTGCAATCTCGTTTTGATAGAATTCATCATAATTCTGAGAGGCGGAAAGCAGCAGGACGGG
>CAYOON010000183.1:0-4401 GCA_964405595.1 uncultured Lachnospiraceae bacterium
CACTGGGGAGCGCGGGTGGAACCCTGTCTTGCACGACCGGTACCCTTCTGCTTCCAGGGCTTCTTGCCGCCGCCGGAAACCTCGGTACGGGTGAGAGTAGACTGTGTGCCCTGTCTCTGATTCAAAAGATAGGTTCTGACATAAGCGTGCAGGACAGCCGCATTGGGCTCGGCAGCGAACACGCTGTCGGCAAGCTCAACCGATCCGACTTCCTTGCCTGCCATATCAACAACTTTCATATTAGGCATCGTTTCTTCCTCCTCACTTAGACTTCACGGTATTACGAATGAACACGATACCGCCGCGAGCGCCGGGGATTGCACCCTTCACTGCGAGAATATTCTTTTCGGCGTCGATCTTTGCAACCTCAAGGTTGAGAACGGTCACCTGTTCGTTACCGTACTGACCTGCCATGTGCTTGTTCTTGTAGATTCTGGAAGGGGTGGAGTTTGCACCCATAGAGCCGGGCTGACGGTGAATCGGGCCGGTACCGTGGGTCATTCTCAAGGTCTTGCTGTTCCAGCGCTTAACGGCACCGGTGTATCCGCGGCCCTTGGTGATTCCGGTTACGTCGACCTTTTCACCTGCTGCAAAGATGTCAGCGGTGACGGTATCGCCTACATTATATCCGGAAACGTCCTCGAGACGGAATTCCTTCAGATGCTTCTTTGCAGAAACACCGGTCTTCTTGCTAAGACCTGCCTGAGGCTTGTTTGCCTTTCCATCCTTTACGTCTGTGAAACCGAGCTGTACGGCGTCATAGCCGTCGGTTTCGGTGGTTTTAACCTGCGTCACTGCGCAGGGTCCTGCTTCGATGACAGTTACGGGAATGACATTTCCCTTTTCATCGAAGATCTGGGTCATACCGACCTTTCTGCCGATAATACCTTTCTTCATTTGATTTTTTCCTCCATGGTTTCGTTATTGGTTGGCGTTTAATGTCTGCCAACTTGACAGTAAACCTTGCTTCACGCGCCGTCGAATCAGAGTTTGATTTCGAATTCAACGCCTGCGGGAAGTTCGAGGGACTGGAGGGCTTCAACAACCTTCTGGGAAGGCTTAATGATGTCGATCAGTCTCTTGTGGGTACGCATCTCAAACTGTTCTCTGCTGTCCTTGTACTTGTGTACGGCGCGCAGGATGGTTACAACCTCACGCTCGGTGGGCAGCGGGATGGGACCGGAAACCACTGCGCCGTTGCGCTTTGCAGCTTCCACGATCTTCTCGGCAGCCTGATCGATCAGGGTGTGATCGTAGCTCTTCAGTCTGATTCTTACCTTTTCACTCGTAGCCATTTGCTTTTTCCTCCTTATAATACTGTTTTGGAGGCTCAGAGCCTCAACACCGTACCGGGCGTTTCTTGTCCCTTCATCAGAAAACCGAACCGTGCAGTGCAACTCTCTACCGCGAAAGTTCAGATTCAGTTTCCAAAACAACATACGCCGCAGCACTCTGCGGGGTTCTGCCTCGCCCGATTGTCGGACATACTCCGGCAAAATTACCTGTCAGATCCGCGTGTTTTGGGTTATCGGATCTGTTTTACAGCAACTTTTGCCATCAACGCATCAAGCCTTTGCAGTATAACATATTTCTTCCGAAAAATCAAGGGTTTTTGCTATATTTTTCAAGATTTACAATTTATTCATATTTTTCGTAGATTTCGGAGAAAAATCGGGATCCCTTTCGGGAGTATTGCCGAATTTTTCGGCATTGAAACAATAATTTAGACAAATTCAGGAAAACTTTCAGGGTCAATATGTTTCCTCACCGGAACATCGTCAAATCTGCATTCAGGATCGACGTCCGCAGGATGCGATAGT
Organism: uncultured Lachnospiraceae bacterium; assembly: GCA_964405595.1. Classification (GTDB taxonomy): domain Bacteria; phylum Bacillota; class Clostridia; order Oscillospirales; family CAG-272; genus CAKSQF01. Next base: position 1,821 of record CAYOON010000183.1, read on the forward strand.
CCTCGAACCGATTCTCCGTTGCCGAATTGATCGCCTTCATGACGTACTCGGGATTCAGATAGTTCCCCTGCGAGGCGGACAGGATCAGGCGCAGTACGCCGTCCTCGATCTTCGCTTCCAGAATCTGTCCCCGAATGTCGGTCTCCACGTCGCCCTTCTTGCCGTGCTTCATCACGATCATGGGGTTCGCCAGAATCCCGTTCAGCGTATCTTCGTCCAGCTCATTCACCATCCGCACCTCGTAGCCGGAGTACGCTACGTCGATCAGCTTGGTATGCGGAACATAGACCGCTTCCACGGTGATATCGGAAGTCAGCGCCGCCGACAACCGCTCCTTGAACTCCCGCTCCTCCATGGGGTGGGTGATTCCGATGTCCAGCAGCTCATACAGGCTCTCGCTCCCCACCGACACGGTCAGAGCGAACACCATCTTGGGGCGGGGATTATACCCCTCCGAGTACTTGAGCGGAATCCCGGCACGGATGAACGCCGATTTCAGCGTCCGGCAGAGATCCAGATGAGAGATATATCGGATTTTTCCCGTTTTGCGAAAACGGATTCTTACGTTGCCTTGGGACAGCATGAGCGTTCACCTCCCAATGTATTTGCCCCACACCCGCTGCACTGCTCCCGGCAGTTCGGGGTCGTCTTCCCCTCGTAGGCGCGTTTCATCTCGCGCAGGAGGAAGGATTTTGTCACGCCGCAGTCGATGATGTCCCACGCCAGAACCTCGCCCTCATCGTACCGGCGATTGGCGTAGAAGGCGGGATCAATCCCGGTATCGGCGAAGACCTTCAGCCACTTGTCGTAGTCGAAGAACTCGTCCCAGCCGTCGAACTTCATCCCGCGCTCGTGCGCAAGCAGCAGCGACGCGCCCAGTCGGCGGTCGCCTCTGGCGAACACGCCCTCGATATGGCTGACCTTGGCATCGTGCCAGCGATAAGTAACGTGTTTATACTTCGCAACCCGATCGAACAGCACCTTCTGCTTGCGTTTCAGCTCTTCCATATCGCACTGCGGCTCCCATTGGAAGGGGGTATCGGGCTTCGGAATAAAGCAGGCGACTGAAATCGTAACCGTCGGTGGCTTGTTACGCTTACAGTTGGGGTTCTGATAGTATGCGTCCACCACCCGCTTGGCAAGATCGGCGATGCCTTCGATATCCTCGTCGGTTTCGGTGGGCAGGCCGTTCATGAAGTAGAGTTTGACGGTGTTTTTGCCGTAATCAAAGGCAACATTGCACGCCCGGAGCAGATCCTCCTCGGTCAGGCACTTGTTGATAACATCCCGGAGCCGCTGGGTTCCCGCCTCGGGGGCGAAGGTGATGCCCGATGCCCGGACAGAGGAGATTTTCTCCATCAGCTCGGGAGTGAAGCTGTTCACCCGCAGAGAGGGCAGCGAGATGTTGACCTTCGCATCGTTCGTCCAGTCGAGGAGACGGGTAGTCAGCTCGTCGATACAGGTATAGTCGGAAATGGACAGCGAGGACAGGGAGATTTCATCGTATCCGGTGTTCTTGAACAGGACTTCCGCCTGACGGTTCAGCACGTCCACCGACTTCTCCCGGACGGGACGGTAGGTCATGCCCGCCTGACAGAACCGGCATCCCCGGATACAGCCCCGGTAGACCTCCAGCATGATCCGATCCTGCACCGTCTCGATATAGGGCATGACCACCTTTTCAGGATAGTAGGCGGCGTCCATGTCCTGCATGATCCGTTTGCGGATCCGTTTCGGAATATCATCGCAAGTGGGCGTATACGCCTCGATCCGCCCGTCCTCCTTATAGGTAACGGCATAGAGAGAGGGAACGTAGAATCCGGGCAGCTTTGCCGCCTCATGCAGGAAGGCCGAACGGGTATAGCTGCCGTTTTCCTTCATATTTATATATAAGCGGCAAATTTCAGGCAGCGCGTCCTCGCCCTCGCCGATGGAGAAGATGTCGAAGAAGTCGCAGAGGGGTTCAGGGTTATAGGTACAGGGGCCTCCGCCGATGATGATCGGATCGAACTCGCTCCGATCCTTGGCAAGCAGCGGGATCCCCGCCAGATCCAGCACGGTCAGCACATTGGTATAGCAAAGCTCGTACTGGAGGGTGAAGCCCACAAAGTCGAACGCCTTCAACGGATCGCCCGACTCGTGCGCCCACAGGGGAATGTTGTACTTCCGAAGCTGCTCCTCCATATCGATCCACGGGCAGTAGGTACGCTCGCACCAGATGTCGTCGAATCGGTTCAGCGAGCCGTAAAGGATGCGGACGCCCAGATTCGACATACCGATCTCATAGGAATCGGGGAAGCAGAAGGCAAATCTCGCCTTGATTTTGGACTTATCCTTCAAAGTCTCGCCGAACTCCCCGCCGATATACCGACCGGGCTTCTCCACGTTTCGGAGGATTTTATCTTTGATTTGTTCGATTTCTTTGGAATCCATGGATTTGATACCAAACCTTTCAAAAGGTCAATTTTTGATAGTTTTTGTAGTCTATAGTCTCGCGGCTGACAGTTTGAACTTCAGACTTGCTAGCCGCTTTTTCTCTTGCCTTTGCAGGCCCAAGAGAAAAAGCTTGGCAAAAAGAGAA
>CAYOON010000184.1:0-4349 GCA_964405595.1 uncultured Lachnospiraceae bacterium
CGTTCTCTGCATCGAGAAGGTTTCGGTATCCCAGTTCCTTGTTTCCAGCAAGGTTCGCCTGATTGACATCGACGAGTATGAAATCACCTCGTATGATAATTTTTACAGCTTTATCTGCGGTCTGATCGCTTCCAACTATGATATAACCGACATTTATGTGGATTCCACCCTGCGCATTGGCGGACGCGACATGAATGAGCTTGATGCGTTCATCGCAAGAATCAACGAGCTGAGCAAAAAGATGAAGATCAACTTTACCTTCACGATCTCGGCTGAGGTTTCCGGTCTGCTCGACACGACTGTGAAGTCCTGCGACACGATCGTGCCGTAATTCGTACTACATATTCCGACGGCTGTCGTTAATGCGTTCTTCGCATTGCGACAGCCGCTGCTTTTTTAAAAGGAAGTCTAAAAAACAGGATGGGGGAATTTACATTGAGAAAACCAAAGCATTTTCGAATAATTTTTATCGCTTCGGCATTGTTTCTGCTGATTGCGTTGCTGCTTGCCGGTTCGTTTCTGGATGGCAGCGGGCAGTATTATCAGATTGAATTTTTCGACGTGGGTCAAGGGGACGCGGCGATGATTCGCACGCCCGCCGGAAGAACGGTCATGATCGACTGCGGAACCGATCTGTCGGCCGATGATCTGGTTGCGGCGCTGTATGCCGAACGGATCGACGAGATCGACTGTCTGATTTTCACCCATGCCCACGAGGATCATATCGGCGGAGCGTATGCGCTGATCACGCACTTCGAAGTGAAGAAAATCCTGATGGGCGATTACGCTCTTGAAGGGGTGGTCGGAAGCAAGATCGCCATGGCGGCAAAATGTCCGATTGATCGTGTGGGAACGGGCTACGAGATCCTGCTGGGAGAGGGTGCTTCGATTACCGTTCTCGCGCCCGATCATGCGGAAGAAAACGGCGCGAACAACGATAGCTTGATACTTATGCTGACCATCGGCGTACGTCGTTTCCTGTTCACCGGCGATTTGGAAGAGGAAGGAGAGTTTCGTCTGATTGAACGCTATCCGACCGGGCTTCGGGCCGATGTTCTGAAAATTGGTCATCACGGATCGGGAGGATCTACCTGTGAAGATTTTCTGGATGCGGTGCAGCCGACGATTGCCGTGATCAGCGTCGGGCGGGGAAATGCTTATGGGCATCCTGCATATGATGTACTAAATCTACTGGAAGAACACGAAGTCACGGTATTGCGTACCGATCAACGAGGGAATATCCGCCTTCGGTGTGATGGGATCCATATCTACCTAAAAGAATAACAGTGTTTTAGACACTGTTGATTTTTAATAACATATATTGTTGATTTTTGAAAATTCATGTGTTGAATTTCGACATTACAGATAATAAGTAGCCGAATCGGACGCACGGCATAGAATAACAGTAGGACGCGTTCGTGAATGAATTGCGATTCGCGTCAGATTTTAAACTGGAGGAGAACCCTATGCCGGAGAATAAATTAAACGGTCGAGAGGGCGCAAACTTTCCCCGCAGAGAAAGCGTAATCATAGATACCAATCGCGTGTTGGACTGTTGCAAAGACAAGGACTGCTTTGAGGATACCCGTGTTATGCTGACCGACTACGGACAGGAAATTTTGGAAAAGAGCGGTTCAATCCGCGTAATCTCGACGAAGGTTGTATGGACCGACATCGTAGTGGATCCCGTGAAGTTCAATCGCGGATTCTACCAGATTACGATCCGGTTCTTCACGAAAATCACATTGGAAGCCTGCGTTTGCGTAGGAAAATCACAGGAACTTGAAGGAATTGCAGTCACAGAGAAGAAGGTCGTACTCTATGGCAGCGAAGGGAACGTTAACATATTCAGAAGCTCCCAAAATCCCGGGGAATTCTGCACCTGGGGGAATGGCGGAGAGACTGTATCGACGAACAAACCTTCGGTAGTCGTGGAGGTAGTGGATCCCATCGCACTTTCTGTGAAGGTACTGGAAAAGGGATGCCATCAGAGCTGCGCGTGCTGCTGCTGCGGTACGGATGAAGTACCCGTTCAGGTACTGAACACATTGAACGGATCTCTGTGCGACCTGAATCAGGGAATGCGCGGACTGTATGTTTCGCTGGGCTTCTTCTCGGTGGTCAGAATCGAGAGACCGACGCAGCTGATCGTACCCGCAACCGAGTACGCAGTCCCCGACAAGGTATGCCAGAAGGCGGAAGAGGACGATCCCTGCAAGCTCTTCGCAAAGATGAGCTTCCCGGTAAACGAATTCTCACCCCCTTCGCAGGGCTGCATTTGATAGTGAGATAATGAGAAAGACCGAGATTCGGGGCTTTGCCCCGAGTCCCGGTCTTTTCAGTCAATTTTACCGCATAAGTACCAAGTTGGAATTACATTTTTCATATTGTCATACCACGCCAGAACGTCTTTCGCCTGATTCAGCATGGTGTCGATCTCCCGCTGTCCGAAGGGGATCGCCCATGGGATCGAGGACAGCATATTGTTGCTAATGTAGAGTGCCAACAGCTTCCAGAACTGAATCGGTACATCTCCATCGAAATATCCGTCTACGATGCCCGATGCAAAGGTTGGAGCTGCCTGCGCACACCAAACGATGCGGTTGAACTCTTCCCACGGATCGCCGAAATCGTATCGGTCGAAGTCGATAATCACGATTTTCCCGTTTTCGATCATCATATTACCGATATGATAATCTCCATGCTGGAAGGACTGCGGCCGATCTTTCAGCAAGTGACGATTCTCCTCCAAATAGGCAATGATATTCTCCGCGCCGTCGAACTGAACCGGACACTCCCGATACATTTTGATCTTTCGATCAATTTTGGCATTGAACCGGATCTCCCAATCGACCTGATCCCGGGGAGCGGGGATGGAATGAATTGTTTTCAGAATCTTCCCCGCCTCGATTCCAAGCGTATACTGCTCGGAAAAGGGAAGGGTCGGAACCACTTCTTCCGCATCCTCTCCCTCAATCCACGTTTGCACGGTGTATACGCCCTCATCGCATCTGCCGAATTCAACCGGTTTGCACATTGGAATATCCAGATCAGCCAGCTTCTCTTGGATATGGAATATTTTCTCCCGGTTTTCGCTTTTTTCATCGGGTGAGATTCGGAGAAGATATTTCATGCCATCCGCGGTCATAGCACAGTATTTTTTATCCCCCGACCAGCCTTTGCAAATCAGTTCTTTTGAAATGAAGTCCATTTTTCCTCCAAATCCCGATCAATCGGGCAGTTCGATCTGTTATCTTTTAAAAATGCAGCCGGGAGTTTAAATCTTCCGGCTGCACAGTTTTTACTTCTTCGCAAAGCTATCCTTGAGCGTAACGACGCGGTTGAAGGTGTTCGGATGCTTGGTGTCCTTCACGAAATAACCGTTTCGCACAAACTGGAAGCGATCGCCTTCGGCTGCTTCCGAGAGCGAAATCTCCGCCTTGCACCCGGTGATCTTCTTCACCGAATCAGGGTTCAGGAAGTCGTCGTAGGTCGAGCCATCGGGCATATCGTTCAAATCGGGAATTGTGAACAGCTTGTCGTACAGCATCACATCCACATCCTGACAGAACTTTGCGGATACCCAGTGAATAGTTCCCTTGACCTTCCGATCGGTGGGATTGCCGTTTCCGACTTCCAGATCGGCGGTGCAATGGATCTCCTTGATGGATCCATCGGCGTTCTTGACAATCTCGCCGCACTTGACGATATAGGCGCCCATCAGACGTACCTCTCCATCGGGTTTCAGACGGAAGAACTTCGGAGGCGGAACCTCGGCAAAATCGGCGGCGTCGATGTAGATTTCCTTGGTAAAGGGAACTTCTCTGCTGCCCGCGTTCTCATCGGTAGGATTGTTGGGAAGAGGGAAGTACTCCACCTTGTCTTCGGGATAGTTGTCGATAATCAGCTTGATCGGCTCCAGAACGCAGATTCTCCGGGGCGCGGTAGCGTTCAATTCATCCCGGATGCAGGCTTCCAGCAGCTCGATTCCCACAAGGCTGTCGGTTTTGGCAATTCCGGCACGGCTGACGAAGTCGAAGATTGCGGAAGGCGTATATCCGCGGCGGCGGAGTGCGCACAGCGTGGGCAGACGGGGATCGTCCCATCCGTCGGCGATGCCGGTTTCCACCAGCTGACGCAGATAGCGCTTACTCATAACCGTATAGGTGACGTTCAGCCGGGCAAATTCCCGCTGTTTGGGACGAAGGGTACCCTTGAAGCAGTTCTCCACCACCCAGTCGTAAAGGGGTCTGTGATTCTCGAATTCCAGCGAGCAGAGGGAGTAGGTGATCCCCTCCAGCGCGTCCTGAATGGGGTGCGCAAAGTCGTACATGGGGTAGATGCACCAC
>CAYOON010000185.1:0-4340 GCA_964405595.1 uncultured Lachnospiraceae bacterium
GTTTTCTTGCTTTTTCCGTTAATCTACGCGAAAGCAAGCAATATAAAATTATTCGACCGTTCCTTTGCGTTAGACAAGAAAAGCATCCTGAAATTATTGTTGCTTGGGTTTGTCATATATGCCGCGATAATTGGAGCCTATGCGGTAACAAAAAATTACTTTGACTATTCATCATTAGTTGATTCTCTTTCGGCGGATCAAAAAGTTGATGCCAGAAGCTTTATCTGGGTAGCTCTCTATATTTCTTTTTGCAATTCATTTCTGGAGGAATTTTTATTCCGATTCCTTTCGTTTGTCAAATTATCGGAATACACAAGCCGGAAAAAAGCATATGCGTTTAGTTCGGTATTATTTGCTGTTTATCATATAGGAATGATTGGAACGTCGTTCCCGCTGCCGTTACTGCTTGTCGCTTTAATCGGATTAACGATTGGCGGGTACATTTTCAACTATGTAGATGAAAAGAATAAGAATATCTATAATTCATGGATGATTCATATGTTTGCGGATTTCGCGATTATGACAATATGGTATATTCATATTTGAAATGCGTATCGATTTCGATAGCAAACCAGGATTAAAAGAAAAGCGGAGAGCCTGAAAAAGCTCTCCGCTTTAGCTTGCCGTTTCCGGCAGGCTGTAATCTGCGTATGGTTTCATGGGGGATTTTGAAAATGCTTGACAAATACGGAAATATATGGTAGAATACTGTCGCACCCCGGAAACGGGGTGTAGAAGCGCACCATAAAACGGTGGCGGTTGTCCTTCAATCGCGTTATAACGTGAAGGGAGGAGTAATTCTTTAGAATATGTCCTTCTTTCACGGGGACGTCCCTTCGGGGATAGCTTGCGGAAAGGGGGATGATGCCATGTACATTACTCTGGATCAGCTTTTAGCTATACTGGAATATACCATGGGACTCATCACTCTTGTTGTTGGAATCGCTGCGATTCTCGGCAAGAAAAAATGAGAACAAAAAGAGAATTAACCGCCGGCCCCACTAATGTCAGCGGTTAATTCTGCAACATAGGAAGGACACCCGTCATCGGTGCGCTTCTTTTATGTATATTATAGCACATTTTCCCGAATTGTCAAGAGCACTTCCGATGATTTTCGTGAAATTCCTTGACAAAAACAGAGGAATATAGTAGAATAAAGTCGCACCCTGGAAACGGGGTGTAGAAGCGCACCATAAAACGGTGGCGGTTGTCCTTCAATCGCGTTATAACGTGAAGGGAGGAGTAATTCTTTAGAATATGTCCTTCTTTCACGGGGACGTCCCTTCGGGGATAGCTTGCGGAAAGGGGGATGATGCCATGTACATTACTCTGGATCAGCTTTTAGCTATACTGGAATATACCATGGGACTCATCACTCTTGTTGTTGGAATCACTGCGATTCTCGGCAAGAAAAAATGAGGACAAAAAGAGAATTAACCGCCGGCCCTAGCAAAGTTGGCGGTTAATTCTGACCAATAAGCGAAGGACACCCGTCGTCGGCGCGCTTCTTTCATACTTATTATAGCACAATGTCTCCGGAAAGTCAAGAGGAAAATCAGCATTTTTCGAAAAATGCCGGATTGATCTTATTCTCCGATACTCTTCTTCAAGGCCTCGAAGCTCTCGTCGCTGATCACATGCTCGATCCGGCAGGCATCCTCCAGCGCGATCTTTTCGGGGACGCCCAGCCCGATCAGCCACCGGGAGATCAGGGTGTGACGCTCGTAGATCTTCTCGGCGATCTCTCTGCCCGGCTCCAGCAGGGTAATATAGCCCCCCGCGTCGACCTCGATATAGCCGTTCTCCCGCAGATGCTTCATGGCGACCGATACCGACGGCTTGGAAAAGTCCAGCTCGGAGGCAATGTCGATGGAGCGTACCGATCCCTTGCGCGTATGCAGGATCAGGATGGTTTCCAAATAATCTTCGGCGGATTTCTGTATCTTCATGGCGGTTTCCTCAACGCTTTCAAAAATAGTGCGCGGAGTTTGACGGTTTTGCTTTGCAAAACGGCGGATTTTATCCGCTGAGTCAAACTCTTTGATGACATACAGTTATGTATGTCATCATTATACAACAATTTCACCAAAAATGGAAGGGTATTTTGCGAATTATTTTTGAATTTTTTTCGCGGAAACCTCTTGACAAATTAGTTAGTTTATGCTAATATAGTCACGGTTAGGAGAATCTAACCAAAAACGGCTTTGAAAGGACGTAGAATCATGATGCCATTGACCCTTGCAGCATCCGGCGAAACGAATACCATACTGAAGGTCGGAGGAAGTCCCGAGGTACGCTCCCATCTGGAGGATCTGGGGTTCGTTGCAGGTGCCAGCGTTTCGGTGATCTCCTCGATTGGCGGCAATCTGATCGTGAATATCAAGGAGTCCCGCGTCGCCATCAGCAAAGAGATGGCGTGCAAGATCATGATCTGACGTCCGGTGCATGATTACCCTATAAAATCTTCGGAAAGGAAGGCAGAACGATGAGTACGCTGAAATCCGCAAAAGTCGGGCAGACCGTGACCGTTACCAAAATCACCGGCGAGGGAGCCATCAAGCGCCGCATCATGGACATGGGCATTACCAAGGGCGTGGAGATCTACATCCGCAAGGTGGCGCCGCTGGGCGATCCCATTGAGATCACCGTCCGCGGCTACGAGCTGTCGCTGCGCAAGGCTGACGCCGATATGATCGAGATTGCGTAAGTCTCGATCAAAATTTACCCCATTGGTTAGCATTGACTAATTCAACAGCAAGAAAGGAAATGAGAGATGGAACTCAAAATTGCCTTGGCGGGCAACCCTAACTGTGGTAAGACCACACTGTTCAACGCGCTGACCGGCTCCAACCAGTTCGTAGGAAACTGGCCGGGTGTAACGGTCGAAGAGAAGCACGGCAAACTGAAAAAGCACGACGACGTGATCATCCGCGACCTTCCCGGAATTTACTCGCTGTCCCCCTACACGCTGGAGGAGGTTGTGGCGAGAAACTATCTTGTTACCGAGCGTCCCGACGCGATTCTGAACATCGTGGACGGCACAAATCTGGAGCGTAACCTTTATCTGACCACCCAGCTGACCGAGCTGGGCATCCCGGTGGTTATCGCTATCAACATGATGGACATCGTTCGAAAGAACGGCGACAAGATCGACATTGCGGAGCTGTCCCGCGCCACCGGCTGCAAGGTCATCGAGATCTCCGCGCTGAAGGGAACCGGCATTCAGGAAGCTGCCGAGGCGGCTGTGGAGGCTGCCAAGAGCGGCAAGACGATCCCCCAGCACAAGTTCAGCGGAAGCGTGGAGCACGCGCTTGCGCATATCGAGGAAGTCACTGTCCACAATCTGCCCGAGGAGCAGCAGCGGTTCTACGCCATCAAGCTCTTCGAGCGGGACGAAAAGATCATTGCTTCGCTGAACTTGTCCCCCGAGATCATGGAACATATCGAGAAGGACATTCAGGACGCCGAGAAGGAGATGGACGACGATTCCGAGTCGATCATCACCAACGAGCGTTATGTTTACATTGCGTCTATCATCAAGGGCTGCTACAAAAAGAAGAACGCCGGGGGGCTGACTACCTCCGACAAGATCGACCGGGTCGTGACAAACCGCTTTGCCGCGCTGCCGATTTTTGCCGCGATCATGTTCCTTGTCTACTATATTTCGGTTACTACAATTGGTGGATGGGCGACCGACTGGGCAAACGATGGCCTGTTCGGCGACGGCTGGCACCTCTTGGGGATTGGATCCTCCGCATACGGCGACGCTGCCGACGACTATACCGCGGCGTTCAACGCGGTTGACGCCTATCTCGGTCTGGATACCGAGGAGGAAGATTTTGACACCGAGGCAACCCTTGCCGCTATGAAGGCATTCACTTCCGACAAAGCCTTCATCTCCTACACTCTGGAGGACGAGGAAACGCTGGAGGAGTACGACATCACCGTCTACTTCTCGACCATCCCCAACGGTGTGGATGAAGACGAGGTCAACGCCATGTCCTACACGGACGCCGTTGCCTACTTCACCGAAAAGGGCTTTGACGAGCCCGATCCTGCCGACTACGGCGTATGGGTTCCCGGTATTCCCGTACTGATCGAGGGCGGTCTTGAGAAGGTCAACTGCGCGGACTGGCTGCAAGGGCTGATCCTCGACGGTATCGTCGCGGGCGTCGGCGCCGTGCTGGGATTTGTTCCCCAGATGCTGGTTCTGTTTATCTTCCTTGCATTCTTAGAGGCCTGCGGCTACATGGCGCGTATCGCCTTCGTGCTTGACCGGATCTTCCGGAAGTTCGGTTTGTCCGGTAAATCCTTCATCCCCATGCTGGTTGGCTCCGGCT
>CAYOON010000186.1:0-4323 GCA_964405595.1 uncultured Lachnospiraceae bacterium
CTGACCGGGTTTTTCATTTTGTCGATTTTATATTCGAAAACACTTTTTTCAAGCCCCTTCAGCCGGGATCTTCGTCTAGCCCGGCGAAAAAATCGTCGTAGCCGCATCCGTAGATCTTTTTCAGTTCGATCAGTACGCTGGCGCGGATGTTCAACTCACCCGACTCGTACTTTGCATAGGTGGTTCTGCCGATGTCGCAGCCCCGAAGCTGTAACATTGCGCATAGCTTTTCCTGCGAGATTCCGTAGGCATCCCGTAGCCGCCGGAGATTGTCGCCCATATTCCGATCCCGCCGGATTTTCTGTTCCATGTATGATTTCCTCCCCTTTCGCTGCTGTAAAGAGCCGCATTTTTTTCATTCGGATAGGAAAGGGAATCGCATTTTCAGCGATCCCCTTCGTATTTCTTATATTTACGCCGCGACGCCCAGAATGTTCACGTCGGCGATTCTGGCGATTCCCGACTGACCGGGATCGGTCACGGTGATCCGCAGGTATCTGCCGACCGCCGGATCGAATCGCAGGTTGACCCAGGCTTCGGTGTTGTCGGTAAGCTCGGTAAGTACCGTCCAGCTCTGCCCGTCGGCGCTGATCTCCGCCCGGAGCGACTTTACGTTGTCGTCCTTCCCGTATTTACCGCCCGCGCTCTCGGCAAAGAACACCGAAAGCTCGCTGACGCTGTAGCTGCCCGCCAGATCAAAGAGCAGACTCTGCTCGCCCGCTCCCGCAGCCTCCCAGACCGTAGACTGCGTGCCGTCCGCTACCAGTGCCGCACTGTCGGATTCTTCCGATCCGTCGCTCACCGAGAGATCGGATCGGAGCGTCAGATCGTAGGGCAGACCGTTCGCCTGATAATACAGGTTGAAATAGTGATCCGCCCGGACGAATTCCACGACGTCCTTTCCGTAAATCTCGGCGTATTTGTCCGAGAGATATTTCTCGTACTCCACGACCTCCCGCACGTTGTGGAAGGCCCAGACCGACACCTGACAGGAGATAAATATAGGAGCGCTGCCGTCATATTTCAGATACTTCACCGCCTTGTCGATCTCGCCCATATCGGAGAGCTTGGTGGTGCCCTCGGCGTTTTTAGCGAAGTACGCCGGGGTCATCTGCTGGATCAGCAGATTGTTGGTTACACCCGTGTAGCCGATGTCCAGATCGCCGATGGTGAAATGCTGAACGGTCAGACCGTACAGATAGCTGCCCAGATCCGAATAAAGCTGCCGGTGGCTGTCGTCCAGATTATCCCAGACGGTAACCGTCCGAAGGCCGGATTTTGCCAGATACCGATTGGTCATTCTGGCATAGGCGGCGAAAAACTCGTTGTTTTTGAAGGTGTTTCCCAGCGTGGCACCGTAGGTGTTCACCGGAACGGTGTAACCCAGTCCCGACGGTCCGCAGACGAAGCAATCGGCGGAGGTGGCGGAATTGTAGTAGTAGTTCATCATACCGGGCGCAACCTCGCAGAGGGCAGGGCTGATCGTCCAGTTCACGGGAACCTGTCCGCGATATTTTGCCGAATTGTCCCAGTACTCCTTCATGGCGTTCATAGTGTACTGGATGTTGTCGCCGTCGCTGAAATAGAAGGCGATGTAGATCTTGTTGTCCAGTTCGGGCATATCGGGAACTGGGTTGATCTGTACATCAACATCCTGCGCGAAGACAGACGGCGCGCTGAAGAAATCGGCGGGAACGCAGGACAGCCCGTAGGTTGCCAGCGTGGTCATCAGTTCCTTTTCCTGCCCGTTCCAGCCCATGACGATGGATTCACCCGCCGTCATGTCCCGGCAGAAATTCTTGAAAAGGGCAAGTTCCTTCCTGTCCTCCGTCTTGCAGGAAAGGTAGACGATGGCGGCACCGGTTGCCGAGGCAAGATCGTGCAGCTGATGATAGCGGGCATCCTGTACGATAAGGATCCGCTTGGTGCAGGCCTGCCAGTAGTGGTCGTACAGATACTGATAGACATCCAGCCGGGTGGACAGAGTCAGCCCTGTCAGATCCTCCACTACCGGAAGCTCAATCCCCTTCCCCTTCCAGCGATTGTAGAGACTGGACGAAAGGGGGATTGCTCCCCTGATGTTGGCTGCGGTGGCGGCGAGATTCACGATGTCGGGGCAGCTCTTCACCTGTTCGGCAGAGTAGAGAACCACGCCCGAAATCTCGGAGGCGTATTTTTTGATCAGTTCATAGCGACCGTTCGGCGTGGTGACTTTGTTGGCCTTGTAGCCGTAGATGTCAGCCCACGGCTCCACGTTGTCGATGTAGAGCGCCAGCCGGGTTTCGTTTGCGTTGACCAGCCCTTGGAGACAGGTGAAGGTAATCTGCTCGTCCACGGTCAGGTTTGAGTCTGTGATCACGTCCAACTCGCCCGATCCGGCGGGGAAGGTGGGGAAGATCTGCCCCTGCGGCCAGGAAAGATTCCGGGTGTCGAGGGTATCGGGAAGAGAGGGGAAGGAAAGCGTGGGATGGGGTTTTTCTGTCAGCACGGACGACGCGGTCGTGCCGACAGTATTCTCCCCGGTGCCGGTACCGGAAGTGTCGGCGGGGGAATCGCTGTTTTTGCAGGCGGAAAGGGATGGCATGAGAAGAATGCCTGTGAGCAGTGCGCAAATCGTGCGGGATAGGATTTTATGCTGCGTCATGGTAGGCTCCTTTTGACATAACTTCATTGATGAAGTTTTATTATACAATTGGCGATTTTATCTTACGACAAAATCGCCCGGTCTGTTGAGTTAATTCGTTTGTATCTGCGTAGCCATGTAGACCGCGATAACCGTTAGACGCTTTTTCTCTTGACCAAAATAGGCCCAAATCATGCTTCGCATGATTCGAAAAAGCTTTGCAAAAAGAGAAGGGCCGTGGGGAGTTTCGCCCGTTGCGACGGGCGACAAGGGCTACTCGCCCTTGACCTCGCCACCTTTTGAAGAAAGGTAAAACGCGCAAGCGCGTTTACGAAAACTTTTCCCGCCCACACTTTTTCGTAGCGAGTTCATCTTACGACAAAATCGCCTTATCGCTGGCAAACTCGCTGCCGCTTGCCTTTGTGAAGAGCTGCATCAGATCCTCGACGGTCAGCTTCTGCTTCTGTTCGCCGCGGATGTCAACCACAACGTGTCCGTCGTGCATCATAATCAGCCGATTGCCGTGCGCGATGGCGTCCCGCATATTGTGGGTGATCATCAGCGTAGTCAGCTTCTGTTCCTGCACAATCTTGTCGGTGATCTCCAACACCTTCGCGGCGGTTTTGGGATCCAGCGCGGCGGTGTGTTCGTCCAGAAGCAGCACCTTCGGGTGATTCATAGATGCCATCAGCAGGGTCACCGCCTGCCGTTGACCGCCCGAGAGCAGTCCCACCTTGTTTGTAAGGCGGCTTTCCAGCCCCAACCCAAGCTCGGCGAGCATCTCCACATATCGCGATCGCTCCGCACGGGTGATCTGCCGACGAAGCCCCCGACGCTTCCCCCGACGGGCGGCAAGCGCCAGATTTTCGATAATCTGCATATCGGCGGCGGTTCCCATCATGGGATCCTGAAAGACCCTGCCGAAAAACTTCGCCCGCTTGTATTCGGGGATTCCGGTGATGTCCTTCCCGTCGATCAGAATCTGCCCGCAGTCGGGCTTCCAGACCCCGCAGACGGCGTTCAGCATGGTGGATTTTCCCGCGCCGTTTCCACCGATAACGGTGACAAAATCGCCGTCCTCCAGCACCAGATTCAGATTGTTCAGCGCGACCTTCTCGTTGACCGTGCCGGGATTAAAGGTTTTCGTTACGTTGCGGATCTCAAGCATCTGCCTTCCCTCCGTTGTTGCTATTTTTGACCTTTTTCCCGGTTTTTCCGGGGAAATAGGTACGTTTCAGATAGGGTACGCCAAGGAAGACCGCCACTACCAGTGCCGACAGCATCTTCAGAAAATCGGTGTCCAGCCCGATGAAAATGACCGTCTGGAATACGAACCAGTAGATCATGCTTCCCAGAACGACGCCCACAAGCCGGACGATCATGTTTTGGGACAGCTTCGATACCACCGCTTCTCCGATGATAACGGCGGCAAGCCCGATGACGATGGCGCCCCGTCCCATGCTGATGTCGGCAACGCCCTGATACTGGGCGAGCATGGCTCCGGCAAGGGCGACCATGCCGTTGGAAAGGGCAAGTCCCAGCACCTTGTTGAAGCTGGTGTTGATGCCCTGGGCGCGGCTCATGTTCAGATTGTTGCCCGTTGCCCGGATGCCGCTGCCGATTTCGGTTCCGAAGAACCAGTAGAGCACGGCGATGATCACGACGGTAAAGATCGCCAGTACCACAAGCGCCCCGGGGAT
>CAYOON010000187.1:0-4290 GCA_964405595.1 uncultured Lachnospiraceae bacterium
TAGAATGTTCGAAACCGTTCGACGGGCACGGTTGCAGAAAGACTGCGACGCCGCAATCGTCAGACTGGCACAATGGAATCCACAGGGGCTGAATACGCTCTATGACCGTATGGGTCGCATGATTCTCTCGGTGGCGCTGCAAATCACCGAAAACCGTGCCGACGCGGAAGACGTACTGCAGGACGTCATGCTGAAGCTGACCGATGCCGCCGCATCCTATACCCGGGGAACGAACGCGGTCGCATGGATCCTGACGATCGCAAAGAATCTGTCGCTGAACAAAGTCAAGGAGCGTGGACGCACGCTTCCGCTTGAATCCTTCGAGAACGTCCGGGATACAGGCGACGAAATCGAACAGCTGCACGATGTGATGACGCTGGAGGACGCGCTGAAGCGTCTGTCCCCCGAGGATCGTCTGATTTTACAGCTCAAATACGGGTCGTGCCTGACCTATAAGGAGATCGCCGAGGTGATGGAGATGACCGACTCTGCCGTGGAAAAGCGCGCGAGCCGGGCTATCGAAAGACTGCGGCGCGATCTGGACAGCGATTTTCCCCGGAAAAACTCTGAACCGAAAGGAGAGTTACGGAAATGAAATCCGAAAAAAGTATTGAGAAAATGCTGAAAAAGCATTATAAAAAGGCGGAGCGGGCTGTCGATCTTCCGCCGCATAAGAACGTAACGGTAGGCGGGCAGACGGTCAGTCTCTACGCTCCCCGCAGGAATATCTTCGTATCCGCCGCGGCTTTCGCCATCTATGCCATCGGACTTGTGTCCATGGTGACACTTTTCATACTGGCAGGCGGGAAGGCGGGACTGTTTCAACCCGAGGATACCGACGACAGAGGCGTGGCAGGATCGGTTTCCGATACGGACGTGATTCCAAAGACCCATCCGCCCGTAACGAGCAGCGTGTCGCCCACAACGAACAACGTGTACGAAGAGATCAAGCTCGGCGAGCAGTTGGAATTTGTTGATGAGGTTTGGTCGGACGCCGATTTGAATCGGATCGGACTTTCGATGGAGAATTTGATGCTCGAAATGCAAATGGACGACAAAGCCATGATCGCGGTGATTACGCCTTTGGATATTCAATTCTCTCCATATAATAACGAGAGTACATCCGACATCAAGAGAGCTACGTTCAGCTATATGGTTGAAAAGGTACTCGTTGCCGGTGATGAATGTACGCAGCGGAAGGGGAATGTCTATACCGGACTAGACGAATGCGCGTACTGGCGGCAGGAGGACGGAGGCTATAAGATCGGACATTACTGCTTCCAGATTCCGCTTACCGACATCGGCGGGCAGTATGTCGTCTATATCGAAGGAAACGGTATCTTGCATTCGATTACCTCCAATCTGAACGGCAGACACCTGAATCTGGATTGGTCGAAATATGCCGAAGACGCCGTTGCGTGCGAGGCAGAGTGTATAGCAACCTATACCGAGCAGATCGAGGAAGTGCTGACCTATATCCCCACCACCGATGGAGTGGAGGAGTTCATCGCCGCGCTGATAGATAAGGAAGGACGGTTCAAATTCTTTGCCGATGCCGAGTGCTATAACATTACAACGAGCAGAATCCGGAAGGAAATCGGCGGAGAAATCTTCCGATTTATGGATGATCCGTCGTTAAGAACTTATTCCAACGAGGCCTATCTGTTTCTGAACGGCGAAATCTACGAGCTGACAAAGAGAACGGACAACGGTTATCTTACCAGCGCAATTCCCTGCGATTTTGACGGGGACAGGAATATGGACATTATTTATACCTGTTCCAATAAAGACACTATAAGGAATGTGACGCAAACAAATGTTTACGTTTTTAATACCGTAACGAAGCAAAAAACCGAAATTTTTTCTACCGATACAGCTCCCAAGGCGGTGCAGCGCACGCTGGTCGTCACCGAGGGAGATCTTCCCGACGGAAGGCACTTCGATCTCTGCTTCCCGAAATATGTCGTCGAGGGTGCGACTACTTTTGTGGCAAGCCCTGTCGTCTGCGGCAAGATCAAGTCGGCTCGCGGGATTCCCGAGGTGATCATCGACACAAAGTACGATGATCCGCCAGAACCGGATCCGACGTACAGCGAATGGGCATACCATCCTTATGATGAAGTCTGGAACGTCGAGAATTTCAAGAACATCCGACAGAACCTGATGCAGGATTACTTTGAGAGAATGTTGCATGACTATTCCGTTTTTTCCGGGTTTGACTATTCTGAAGAGGATAACGACCGGTCAATAATCCCCATAAACATTTTGGATTCCGATGTCACTACCAAGTGGTGTGATTACAATAGCAGTATAGAGTGGTGCAGCGCAGTAGTCTGGAGTATGTCGAAACCGGTCTATGTTGACGGATATATCATGATAAATGCCAACGATCAAGCTGCATACAAGGATCGCAGTCCGACAAAATGGCGGCTGTACGGAGCTAACGAGCTTCCGGTGGATCACATGTACGACGACATAGGAACGGGGGATTATTATAACTACTTTGACGCAGAGACCGTTCCCGAAGGCTGGGTGCTGATCGACGCGGTGGACGCATCCGATTCCAAAGGTGCTTCCCTTTTGCCCGACGATAACAGCTATGAGATCGCATTTAAAGCCGAGAATCCCGGAACCTACAAATACTTCATGCTGCTGATCGATGAGGTTGAGGGAAGCAGGTTCCAGATGGCGGAGTTTGTGCTGTACGGCTATGAACACCGGCAAACCGGCGAGAGAATACAGGCAATCCGGGACGCATCGTATGAACAGTACGGTATTGAGATGGGGATAGACGCATATTACGGCACATACAATGGAAAGGATGTTTTCCTTCATATGAGCTGGGGATGGGCTGAAACGGAGATTGAAGTGGCAGGATGTGTGTTTTGGGAAGCCGCAACCTTTGAAATATTTGTATTTGATAATGGAGAGTTCATCATATTGCAGGATGCCTATGAACGCGGGCTTCTGACCGCCGAGCAGATCGGGGACATAGCCGCCCTCCATGCGGAAGGGATCACGTTGTGCGAAGTGCATGATTACGGAAATAGCAGCGAACTTGATCTGTACACCGCAAAGATGATCATTGCCGAGAATGACGATATTGTAACGATATTGCAGGAATTCGCAAGGTTTCGTGAGCCCGATTATATTGGTGGAAGCGACGTCTCCTTGATCGAATACTGGCTGGACGAATACGGCGACGAAAAAATCCTGATCGTAGTCGAAGAAGAGCAGATTTATTATATTGAGGACAATGGCTATAGAGATATGCCCTATGAGGTACTCTACGGCGAGGGCTTCAACTCGAATCGACCCGTTACCGAGCCGCTGACCGATGAGAAGCGAAAGGAGATTGAGAGCGCATGGCTGGCCGATAATGGGGAAGAACTTGAATGGAGCTATCTTTACGGCGTATTGTATTACGGTACTTATGGGGACTGCATTGTGATGCTCGATGCAAGCGGAGCGTGTCTGACAGCCGAGTCTGAATTGATCGTTGCGTCGAGTCGGTTCAAGTTTACGACTTCGTTTGGAATTGCGGTTTATCATGACGGCAAATTCATTGGCTTGAAGAAGGCTTACGAAAGCGGGCTTTTGAGCGCGGAGCAGATCGCAGTAATTTCCGAATGCCATGTAGCGGCTCTGAAAGATTATTGGGGAATGCTTTATTACGAAGCATTCGAGAAAGATTGGTACTCTGATGATAGGTGACCTTCCTAGTAATCGTAATCGTTAAATTGCAAAGCAATTCAAACGCGCCCACCCCCGAGCGGGGTAGGCGCGTTTGAAGGTTCTTGAAGGGATCCAAGGGGAACTTCTTGCAAGAAGTTCCCCTTGGCGGGGAGTCCCGGCGAAGCCGGGACGTGGGGCAGCGCCCCGCTTTCGGGGCAGTATTGCCCCGAAAAAGAACGGGACATGGGGCTGAAACGCCCCATGTCTTGTTCTTCATCAGTTAAAATAATACACATCGCCGGTTTTGGCGGATTCGTAGATGCCTTCCAGAGTGCGGGTGACGACGTAGGCCTGTTCGGGGGTTACGCAGGGCTCTGTACGGTTGATGACCGCGTTGATCCACTGTCTTGCGTCCTTGGTGGACATATCTTCGCCAGCGTCGCCGTCGTAGAATGCCGCTCCGCCTGCCGACAGGTTGGGCTTGGTGATGAACTGTCTTGCGTGACGGACGCCGTTGAGACGCAGACCGTCCAGCATATCCGCGCCGCCCTTGGTGCCGCAGATGGTTGTGATTGCCTCACGGGGATCGGCGTAGTTCAGCGCCCAGGAGGACTC
>CAYOON010000188.1:0-4270 GCA_964405595.1 uncultured Lachnospiraceae bacterium
GGTGTCAGCGGCTGATCGGAGTAGCGATAGTCGAAGGATTTGGCGAATTTGGACACATCCTCGCAGAGCGTCTCCAACTGACGGTTCATCAGAGCCGACAGGCTGTCGGTGAAGTCGGGGAGTTCCCGCTTGCCAAGCTCGGACTTGGCGGCATCCAGGAACTTCGCGGCGTGATCCAGACAGAGATAGGGCTGCGCCGCCAGCTTTTTGGGAAAATCCTCGTCGGTCTTCCACATATAGGCGGCGTTGGACAGCATCCGCTGCTCGTTGGCTTTGATCCGACTGCAAACGTAGCAGGAGGACGCCAGATCGGACAGCATCTTCCCGAACTTGTCGGGCGAGGGCTTGAACAACCCCTTTTTGCCGATCTTGCCGGAGACTTCGTTCAGATGGCTTTCCAGAATCAGCGCCAGCGGGAGCCGCTTGGCATGGCGGAGCATCTTGGAGAAGTGATCGGAGCAGAATCCCAGCTCGTTGGTCTTGATCCGGATGTCCGGCTCCATCATGGACGCGCCGAGGATGATGTCCAGCTCGTCCGATTCCAGCTTGGCGTATAGCTTGCAGAAGGGACAGGCACACGCGCCCTCCTGCATATTTTCTTCGAATACTTCGTTGATCGGTATGGTATAGATTGTTTCTGCCATATGAATTCCTTCCTTATTTATATAATTTTACGGATTTCGGATATTGGAACGTATCCCACCCGTAGCCCAAAAGCAGCTTCCGGGACAGCTCCTCGGCGCGGCGGATGGCGGCAAGCTCTCCCCGCTTGCGCTTTTTCTCGCCGATTTCGTACCAATACTCGATGGAATTTCCATATTCTTTCCACCGCTTTTCAAGGGACATTTTCAATTCGCTCACCAGCGCTGCCCGCTCTTCGGGGTGCGCCGCCCAATGATCCTCGATCTCCTGCCGCTGCTCGTCGGTCACATGTGCCGGCTGCATCATATCCGACTCGATTGAGTCGGTCGCGCCTTCCTGCACATAGACGTTCGATGGTGTCACCAGAATCAGCGGGTTCGGAATTCGCAATACTTCGTCCAATTCGCTCGTTCCGCAGAACCAATAGAAAAAACCACACCGGCAGTCATGGCAAAAATAGCCGATTTCTTCGGGATCCCATGGGCAATTTTGGTGTCTTACCGCATTCCAAGACGGGTCTTCGGGCAGCTCCAGCCGCATCCAAGCGGCGAACCGGCATAGCTTGGTGTTCGGAAATAGGACGTCTGCCACACAGTTTCCCTTCCGCATTTCTTTTTCGTAAATCGGCTGCAAATGCTCACAAAGCTTCATATTTTTCTCCCTTTTTGAGGTACATATGGAAAAAATCGAACAAATCGGCAAGAATGCCCGGATCACCGGGCTGGAATACTTCGATCCCGATCTGATCTTCGACTGCGGACAATGCTTCCGCTTCGATCGGGACGCGGACGGGATCTGGTCGGGGATCGCGAACGGTCGCAAACTGCGGATCGGACGGTCGGAGGACGCTGTCATAATCTACGACTGCACCCCGGAGCAGTTTGAGACGCTCTGGCGGAGCTATCTGGGGCTGTCCGACGATTACGCCGCCATCCGCGCCGGTATGGAGCCTGCGGACGAGCATCTGCGGCTCGCCATGGAGGCGGGGAAGGGCATCCGGATACTTCGGCAGCCTGCTTTCGAGACGCTGATTTCCTTCATCGTCTCTCAAAACAACAACATCGGGCGGATCAAGAAGATCATCGCGGCACTTTGCGAAGCGTGCGGCGAACCAGTTGACGGCGGATTGGCCTTCCCGGAACCCGATCGTCTGGCAGAAGTCAGCGAGGACGCGCTCCGCGGACTGGGACTTGGCTATCGGGCAGGCTATGTACACGACGCCGCGCTGGCGGTAGCGTCCGGCAAGCTGGATTTGCAAAAGATCGCCGCAATGCCGACGGATGCGGCAATGGGCACGCTGTGCGAGGTTCGCGGGATTGGCGCAAAGGTGGCAGCCTGCGTCCTGCTCTTCGGATTCGCCAAAGACGACGCCTTCCCCATGGATGTATGGGTCAAGCGGCTGATGGCAGCCTACTACCCGGACGACCGGGACGGCAGCCGATTCGGAAAATACGCCGGAATCGCCCAACAGTATCTGTTTTACTATGAAAGATGGAAAAAAGATCGGGAAAATCTGCAATAAAGCGAGATTTTGCAAAAGGAACCTGCCGGTGCGGTAGGTTCCTTTGTTTGTAAAGGTCGAAGTAGATTCGTTTGTGTCTGTATAGTGGTGTGGATTGCGATAGCCGTTAGTCCGCTTTTTCTTTTGCCTTTGTAGGGCCAAAAGAAAAAGCTCTGCAAAAAGAAAAGGCCCGGGGAATTTCGCCCGTTGCGACGGGCGACCAAAGGCGCTGCCTTTGGAATCCGCCACCTTTTGAAAAAGGTGGACGAAAACTTTTATAAATTGCTATCCGTTAGATTTCGACGCCGTTCTTCTTTAGCAGCTCTCTTGCAGTCTCGACGGAATCCACGCCGTCGGCATTCTTCACGGGCGCGAACTCGCGCTCTCTGACGACCTCGTAGCTCAGGCAGGAATCCATCAGATGGATCATATCCAGCACCAGCGTCTCGAACTTGTAGCCGTTGGGCGAAGTGGGCTTTTGCAGATTGCCCTCCTCGTCAATATAGGGAATCTTCTTCTCCACTACATGCGTGGGCATGGAATTCTTCAGAATGTCCTCCAGCTTGGAGACCTTGAACATATAGTTCAGAATCACGCCGAACTTGTAGAGCAGCTCGCCCTTTTCGTCCCGCAGATTCTTCATATCTTCGGTGATCTCGTAGTACTCCACGATAGAGGGCTTGCCGTCTTCCAGACAGAGTACGCCGATTTTCTCGGTGGGATTCGCCTTGGCGACCACCTTCGCACCGCATTCTCGTCCCGATGCGATGGTCGCACCCACGAACGCGGGATCGTTGATCCGCTGGCAGACGTTGTCTACGGCGAATACGGTCAGCCATTCGATGCCGTCGGCCTTCATCTGATCCAGATAGCCTGCCTTCACGAGGGAGGTGAACCATCCGCCGTTGCCGTTGGGGGACAGCGAGATGCGATCCTTGGCTTCCAGATAGATCTTGCCGGTGTAGTCCACCGAGGGAGCCATCTCCTGAATAAAGAAGCGGACGTGCGCGGGATCATAGCCGAAATAGTTGTGCTCCTTGAAGAAGGAAACAGTAGCGTCGTTGTTCTTTTCGCTGGTCATGATGTAAAGCGGGATCCATGCGCCGGTGCGCTTCACTACGTCCATCATGTTGTTGATCAGGCACTCGAAGATGTAGAGTTCCCGATTCACGCCGATGGGATAGGTACCCTTGGGTCCGTCAAAGCCGAGTCTGGTACCCTGACCGCCGGCAAGCAGGACCGCGCCTACCTTCTCGGCCTTCAGCGCCTCGATACCGACCGCCTCGTACTCTGCGCGGTTTGCCTCGATCTCGCTGATCTCCAGCGCGCCCAGGGGGGAAAGTTCGCCCTTTTCGACCTTCATTTCCTCTCTTTTCAGCAGATCCAGCAGTGACCAGTCGATTTTCTCGATCTGGGAGAGCAGGGAAGCGGCGGACTCCTCTGACAGCTCGTCAAAGTAGTTCAACAGATGTGTCTGTCCGTGTGCGGATAAAAGATCGTGCGCCTCTTTATAGGTTAGCATATATGAGCCTCCGATTACAGCATCCGGATCGGATGCGGAATTTTTACACTAGTATTATAGCAAATCGGAACGCGTTTGTAAAGGGATTTTCGGAAAATACTTTAAAAAAATCGAAAAAATGGCAAAACTTTCTGAAAATCAACGGACATACGCAGTCAGCGCACGAGCGCAATCCGACCAACGCAGGAAGCGGAATCAACGCACAAAGCGTAATCAGCGCACATGCGTTGATTCGAATATATCGCCGCGGGACAGAATCCGCCGACGGATCCGGTAGGCGGTATCCCGGCTTACGTCCATGGCCTCGGCGGTTTGCTCCATGGTCATCTCCTGCTGATAGCGCAGACAAAGGTAGAGCTGCTCCTGCGCCCGCTTGGAGGCCTCCTTGGGCGTGGATGCGGCGGCGACGTAGTGCTCGAGCATGTCGTCCACCTTGAGAATGGACGCGCGAAGGGTTTCTGCCGTGCTGCGCAGCTTTGGGAGCTTTTCGGTTCCGACCGTGCTGTGTTCAATGCGATGAATTTCCAGATCGATCGCATCCAGCAGCTTGCGGTCGGAATTGTATTTTTCAAAATAACTGATCCAGTTCATCGGATCTCTTCCTT
>CAYOON010000189.1:0-4269 GCA_964405595.1 uncultured Lachnospiraceae bacterium
ACATAAGTGTGATACTCGCAGGACTTTTGGCATCTGCCCTTTACAATATATGCGGCAGCTCGAACAGTTCCAGGAAGCATACCCCGACGCGTTCAAAGCGAACGTGCACATGCCGCCTATGGGTCATTATGGCAATTCCGAGCTTGAAATCGGCAGAGTCTGCGTACAGCTTGCTTCCCCCGATTTCAAATATATGTCGGGCGAAACCCTTACGCTCGAAGGCGGTATGGGACAGCGTCCTTAAAACTGCTTTCATGGCAGACAAAAACGAGGTTTGGATTTTACTCCAAACCTCGTTTGATTTTACTTTTTCTTCTTTTTGACAATCACAACCGCGCAGATTCCGGCGATCAGGACTGCCGCTGCGGCAACCGCCGCGATGATAAATCCTGTCCGATCTGTCCGCTTGTCGGGATCCGGTTCCGGATCGCTCGACGTGCCCGGATCCTCGGAGGTTCCGGGGGCAGAGGGATTGCCGGGATCGGTCGATGTCCCGGGATCGGTCGAAACGGTCGAATTTATGAAGCCCAGCCCGTATTTTGCCTTTTTCAGCGTGTATTTTGCGCTGTCGATCTCCGCTTGGGTTGCGTCCGTCTTGGCAACTACCGCTTTCGCCGCTTCCAGCGCTGTCCGGAAGGCGGTCACTGCGTCCGCGTCGCATCCATCGGTGGACAGTGCGCCGTACTGCGTAACCAGATTCGACAGTGCGTCCGAGGATGTTCCCCGAACCGCTACCGCAAGGGTGACGATGTAGGGCGTATCCTTGACCCTGCCCCGCAGGGTGAACGATCCCTTCT
Organism: uncultured Lachnospiraceae bacterium; assembly: GCA_964405595.1. GTDB lineage: Bacteria > Bacillota > Clostridia > Oscillospirales > CAG-272 > CAKSQF01. The sequence continues at coordinate 798 of CAYOON010000189.1, forward strand.
GTGCCAGAAGCTTTGCGGGATCGCCGCTCCAGATCATCTGGGCATTGACCTTCTTCCCGCCGATGGTCAGCTCCAGCGTCTCCGGGAAGGCGGCGGATCCTGCCTCTACCGACAGGGTAGCGGAATGGATGCCGTCCACCGACACGCTCTTCTTCAAAGCCGCAAGATCGGTAAGCCCCTTTTCGAGCCGCTCACACAGCGTACTCGCCGCCGATTCGGTCAGATTTCCGGCAGAAAGAGCGTCCTTTGCCTCGGTATAGATCGCCTTCACCGCCTGATAGTCGGCTTCGGGATAGTCGTAGATCGACAACAGCTCAAACGCCGCCGACAGCGAGATCAGCTTGGATGCTTTTGCATCCTCCGTCTTCGCGTTCAGGAAGACAACCTGGCTCATGCCGATCTGGGTCTTGCTTCCGTGGGTGGACAGCAGCTCGAATCGCAGTTTCCGGGCGTTCACCTGCCCGAAATGGATCAGATTGCTTGCCGGTTCGTAGGGACTTTCGCTTGCCTTATTCAGGGTGAAACGTCCCAACAAGGTCCAGTCGCCCTCTCCGGGGGTCTCCTTATCGGTATAGTAAACCTCCATCTCCTTGACGCCGCGGTTGCTCTCGTTCAGCTGGTTATGGTTCCAGATCAGCGCGTCGCTGACCGGCTTCACCGATCCCAGATCGAAGGTCAGGGTTGCGGTGGTGGTATTGTCCGCCGAATGCCACATGGTGGTGGCGTTGTAGGGGTTATCGTGAGTGGAGAAGAGGAAATTCTCCTGACAGATAGTCAGACCGTCGTTTGTGATCAGATTCTTCTGATTCGCCCAGCCCAGCGAGTCGGCCTGCGCCCACTGGGAGGATGCGGTCACGCTCTTCACGCTAACCTGCGTGAATTCGCCCGCTTCGGTCGTCGTCACCTTGACCGTCAGCGTCAGATCCGAGTCCTTGGGATGTCCTGTGACCGTGTAGCTGCCGCTCTTGTCGGGGTTATAGCTGCCCTGATCCCACTCGATCGCCGATGTTGTGTACGATCCGTCGGCGCAGACGAAGGCAGACGATGCGGGCAGACCCAGATCGGAGAAGGACGTTCCCGTGGGTACGGTAATATCGGCAATCTTGTTCCGGAGGGAGTGGATTTTCCCGCCATCCTTGACGCCCGCGGGGGTCAGGATCACCTCGGCAAGCGAGAGCTCGCCCCGATCGGTCATGATACAGACGTAGCGTCCCCGGATTCCGGACAGATCGAAGCTGTAGCAGTCGCCCGCCCTCGTGCCGGAGGAGAATTTGTAGGACTTCACGTCGGGATCGGCGGCAAGCATCGCGGGATCCATTGCCGCGAAGGGCTTATCCGAGATATAGGCGGTGGCTGTCCGTGCCGCCGTTCCGCCGCTTTCGCCAAAATAGACGTACAGGTTGCCGAGATCGGCCGAGTAGCCTACGTCCGCCATCCACCAGGGGTTCCGGTCGTGATTGGTCCGGGAGGTAGTAGCGTGATCGTAGGAGGCGTCGGTATAGCCGTCCACGGCGCGGATCGCGGGTGCGTTGCCGGAAGATCCCTCTCCCGAGGTGGACGACTGGGTCGCCTCTTTCCGGAAGAGCAGATTGTTGTGATAGTCGTAGTCGGCAGCCCAATGCTCCGGGATGGAGACGGTATCCTCCGGCTTTTCGTAGCCCTCGCCGATGGCGGCAAGCAGCTTATTATAGGAATCAATCAGCACGCCCTGCTTATTAGGGGAACAGTTGAGGATAAAGACGGTGTTCGACTCGGCGAAGGGGTTGACGTTCTGGTTCAGCACCCAGTCCACGTCCTTGAAGGTGGCGGAGGTGTAGCTGTCGCACCAGAACCAATGGGCGGTGGGGGTGTTGCAGGAGATGTTGACATTATCGAACCAGTCGGGTACCTGCTGTCCGGCAGCCGACTCGAACATGGCTACCTCGCTGTGGGTGTTGTTGGACTCGCAGGAGATGTTGATCACCAGACAGTCGGGCTGGATGGAATGCACCAGATTGACGATCTCCTCATAGGGCAGCTCGGTGTAGTGGGGGCCGCCCCAGTAGGCGTTCCAGCCGTCGAAGATAATGAAGGGAATATCGCCGTAGTTCGTCAGCAGCTCGGTAAGCTGCGCCTTGATGAACTCCACGTCGTTGTCGGTACAGGTCGAAGAGGTGATCTGATGCTTGACGTCCAGCATGGAGAAGTAGAGTCCGGGCAGGATGCCCTCTGCGCGGCAGCCGGCAACGTATTCGGCGATAACGTCGGTCTTGAGCTTTGCCTCGCCGATGTCGTAATCGGTATAGGCAGAGTCCCAGAGGTCAAAGCCGTCGTGGTGCTTGGTGGTTAGCACGGCGAAGGTCATACCTGCCGATTTTGCCGCCTTTGCCCAACCCTGACAGTCCAGCTTGGAGGGGTTCCACTCGATCGGACGGAAGGTGGACTGGTAGCTCTCGCCGCCCCAGTCGCCGCCCTTGGAGGCGAACTCGTAGGTGGCACTATTGAAGTGTAAGAACATGCCGAAACGCAGGTCGAGGAAGTCCTGCATCAGCTCCATGGTATGCTCATATTCTGCCTGCACGGGATCGGTGTTGGTAACGATCACCCGGCATTCGGCCTTGTAGCCGTCCTTTTCGGCGCGGATCGTCGTCTGACCGAGTGCCTTCGCGGTTACTTCGCCGGAGGCGTCTACTGTGGCGATCGATTCGTCATCGGACGACCATGTCAGCGCGCCGTCTTTGGACAGCTTGATCTGACGGGTGTTCAGCGTATAGCTGCCGCCCAGTTTGATCTTGATCTGCTTGCGGGTGATGTACAGACCGGTAAAGTCGTAGCTGTTCTTGGCGTTCTTGGCGAAAGAGGGCAGCGCGGGGAGCAGCGGGAGGATCAGCACTGCGGTCAGCATAGCCGCCAATACGCGGAAAAATCTTTTCATAAAAATGCTCCTTTTGGGAAAATTCATCTTTTTTATGGCAATGTCGCCGGGGTCGCGACGACGCAGATACGCCATCATGAACCCGGCAGAGTATTGCTTTATCGTCTTTGCCAGCCGTCGGGGAGGGTTTCGATGGGATCGGGCAGGGTCAGGATTTCGCCGATTCTGGCGAACTGGTCGATCTGATTCTGCTCCAGACTTCCGTCGGGACGGGGGCTCAAATTGAGGATCAGCGCGATATTCATGGGGAAGTAGCGTTCAGCCAGTCCGCACACCCACTCGGCGGACTGTACAGGCAGATCGCCGTCGTCGGCACGGTGGAACCAGGTGCGGGTCAGCTTCTGGCAGAGGATACCGGGGCCGTAGAACTCGCCTTCCACATCCTGTCCCGCGCCGTTCTCGTAGAAGATTACATCGGTGCCCTGAATTCCCTCGGTACAGCCGATATTCATCAGCAGGCAGTTCGGCTGAAGCGATTTCACCAGCGCGTCGATCTCCTCGAAGGGGAGGGCGCGGTAGGAGGGGCCGCCCCAAGGTGCCGACCAGCCGTCAACGATC
>CAYOON010000190.1:0-4265 GCA_964405595.1 uncultured Lachnospiraceae bacterium
TAAAACCGGAAATACAGGAAGGGATCGAACGATCCGTCCACCAGATAGGCGGTAACGAGGATCAGGCAGAGCAGCGCCAGCAGCGGTTCACCCGCCGTGCGGATGGGGGTAGGCAGCCGCTTCCAGAAGCGGGCGACAATCGGGGTCGCGCCCACGATTCCGACAATCAGCAGAAGAGCGAAGCTGACCAGATAGTAGCTCGACGCCGCCGAGGTCAGGGGAAGCCCCGCAAGTCCGAACAGTGCCGCCAGCGTATGCCCGGCGTCAGAGACGGACGCCGCATTAAAGAGAACGAAGCCCAGAACCACGAAGAGCATCGTGTAAACATGCCCGATTCCCCGATGCTTTTCGAGGAATTTCAGCAGGAAGAGCTTCTCAATAATCAGCAAAACGCCGTAGAGCAGTCCCCACAAGAGGAAGTTCCACGCCGCGCCGTGCCAGAGTCCGGTCAACATCCAGACGATCAGCAGATTTACGATCTGCCGGGGCAGACCCTTGCGGTTGCCGCCCAGCGGGATATAGACATAGTCCCGGAACCATCCCGACAGGGTCATGTGCCAGCGGCGCCAGAACTCGGTGATGCTGGCAGAGATATAGGGATAGCGGAAGTTTTCGGGAAAGTGGAAGCCGAAGATCCTGCCAAGGCCGATTGCCATATCGGAGTAGCCCGAGAAATCGAAGTAGATTTGCAGGGTGAAGGAGATCGCGTACAGCCACGCGAAAACTACCGATTTGTCAGGGCTTTCCGAGTAAATCTTGCAGAGATCGGCGAACTGATTGGCAATCAGGATCTTTTTGGCAAGACCCACCAGAAAGCGCAGGATCCCATCGGAATAGCCCGCGAGGGTGTGCTTCCGGGCGGTCAGCTCCGCCTCTACCTCGCTGTATCGGACGATAGGCCCCGCCACAAGCTGGGGGAACAGGCAGAGATAGGTGGCGAAGGAGAAGGGATTCCGCTGAATCCGCGCCTGTCTCCGATAGACGTCGATGGTGTAGGACATAGCCTGAAAGGTGTAGAAGCTGATCCCCACCGGAAGGGAGAGCTTTGGCAGGGGCATCGACAGACCGGGCAGCAGATTCAGCGTGCCGATGAAGAAGTCGGCGTACTTGAAAAGGGCGAGCATTCCGACATTCCCGACGACGGATAGGATCAGCAGGGCTTTTTTCGTCCCTTTGCCCGCCTTTTCGGTGAGGAACAGCCCGATCAGCCAGTTGAAGAGCGCCGAGACGGGCAGGAGCCAGAATAGCTTCGATTCGCAGGAAAAGTAGAAGATCAGGGACGCGATCAGCAAAACGTAGTTCTTGAGCTTTCTCGGGGATAGCGCGTAGAGTGCCAGCGTAGCCACGAGAAAGTAGAAGAGAAAGGATGTGCTGGAGAAGTTCATAAACAGCCCTCCGAAGGGAAAGATCGGCAGACGGATTTTCCATCTGCCGTAGGGTATACAAAGATTATGCCATCGCTCTGTAGAAGCACTCAATCACGGCGTTCGCGCGCCCCTCATCGTTGTCCATGATTAAGAGAATCACGTTTCCTCGGTAGGCGGTTTTGACCGTGGAGGCAACTACGCAGATCCACTTGCCGGGGTCTACGCCCTCTTCGATGGACGAAGCGATGCTCTTGATGTCGGCAGAATCATCCAGCTTCAGCAGAGCCATGGTATAGGGGATCGATCCGATCATCGGCTCGGATACCAAAGCGGATGTGGCGGATGCAGGCGGGTCGATGCCGAAGATATAACGAAAGCGGTTCTGATCGGACAGGTCAAGCTCGTCGGTAATCAGGGTGGGGAACTTGATGACACCCAAAGTGTTGCCGTAAATCGCGTCGGCGAGGGTTTTCAGATCCGCATCGGCGGAGACGGTTATTATGGGCGATGTGCCGGGTTTGGACGAAGGTTCGGAAGCGGTGCCGCTGGATGAAGCAGGCGTGGAAGATGTTACGCTACCGGACGTGGATACAGAGTCGCCCGTGCAGCCCGCCAGCAGAAGGGAGGATGTCAGAAGAAGTGCCGTAACAGATGCGGTAAGTTTCGCAGTTTTCATAGGAATAACTTCCTTTTCGTTAGATTTGAAGGATTTTCCATATTCTAGCACAGATATATGAAATCCGCATGAACACGGGAAAAATTTTCCACAGGAAGATTCCTGTTCTCATGCGGATTCTTGCCGGATTCGGCGGAGGTTATGCGAGGAAAGCTTGATAAAGCCCGGAAGATGTGGTTAAATGAAAACGTGTGAACGCGCTCTAAATGGCAATCCACCAACATACGCCATACTTATCAATAACGGTAGCACAGTATTTGTTCCATGGCAGCTCATGGATTGCTTCAAGAACAACGCCACCGTCACGCAAAACGTCAAATGCGCGCTGAACACGCTCTTCGGTTCCCATCTCGAATACATTAAAAGTCATGGTTTCCCATCTCATTTTGTGGACAAATTCTACATCACAAGGATTTTGCGCTTCGCTGATTGCTAAAAAACCTTCGCCATCAACGGATAACTCACAATGTTCATATTCAGTCCCACTGCCATTTTTGATCTCAAATGTTATTTCCGCGCCGAACGCTTTACAATATGTTTTTGCTGCCTCTATGCTGTTTTTTACATAAACTTGCGTATAATTTTTCATATATTGCTTCCTTAATTTTTCTTTCAGATTTTACAGGTGTATAGAATTTACAGGGGATCCGCAGATTCACGCGGATCCCTGGAATTTACCTCTTTTTACGCCTTCCGCAATCGCCGCAGTCGCAGCAGTCACAGGCTTCAATCATCTCCCCTTGGGTGATGAGGAGCAGTACGATAAAGGTGATGACCGCGTACCATCCGAAGCTGGCGAAGCCGAGGTTGTACAGCCTTGCCGTGGTATCCCGCGACGATAGGTAGAGGAAAGCCGTCTGGATTGCCCAGATCACGCTGAAATAGACTATCACGGAGAGAAAGCACTTGTAATCTTTCAAAATGAAAATGGCGGCGATACTGCCTGCGGGGATCAGCACGATAAGTATGGCATACACGATTTTTACAGCCTTCGGCATCCGGTAGGCTCCGAAAACCGCTGCGGAAAGCAGGAGCAAGAGCCCATAGGGGATGATCGCAGAATAGTCCCAAAAGGTAGGCGTCATTTCCGCCCACGCGAAGTAGGCGGCCAGCGAAATTCCGGTGGCGACGGTATTGAACAGGATCGCCGTCCAAAGAAAGGCGGGCGATTTGCGGTGTCCCTTCGCCATCAGAACGCCCGCGACAACGCAGAGCGCGATTCCGGCGACAATGATGATCCATTCGTTTTGACAAACAAGCAGCATTCCATGACACGCAAGCAGGGAAATCGGGGAAAGCAGAATACAGGTCAGCGCGAATCGGATCGCACAAGCTCCTTGGGAGGTGGACGGAAGCGAATCTCCCCGTCGGCTAGTAGGTTGCATGGTAAATTAGTCCTTTCTGGTTCTGATTTTATAGTTATACGGTAGCCATGTAGTGAGTGCAAAACCGTTAGACGCTTTTTCTCTTGACCAAAAAGGCCCAAGAGAAAAAGCTTTGCAAAAAGAGAAGGGCCGTGAGGGGCGTTTCGCCCGTTGCGACGGGCGACCAAAGGCGCCGCCTTTGGAATCCGCCACCTTTTGAAAAAGGTGGACGAAAACTTTTGTACGCCGTACACCTACACAAACAGTGTACACCCTTGTTTCTTCAAAACCTCGATCTTTTCCAGCAGCATCGAGTGCGGCACTTTGAGCCGTGCCGCAAGACATTCCGTGCAGTAAAATTCCACGGCGGCGCGATTGAGAAACCGCTTGGTGGCGCCGGCTCCGTACCGATCCAGCGCCCCCTTGCAGCAAACGCATACGCCCGAAGAAGGGTTCGCAGCGTCCATGATTAGCAGTAAGGCTTGGTGTAAACCCCGTCCGCCGACAGCGGAACCACCTTACACCGCAGAACCTTGCACCCGTGAGCGGGAATCCGTGTGCGGTAGTGGTCGAGGAACACACCCTCCACCTTGTCCTCCCACAGATCGGTGATCTCCAACGCCCGCTCGGTGGAACGGTCGATACCCACCTCGCAGAAGGGGAACCAAGGCGTCCGATCGTAGTCGGACATGTTGAACATACCCACCGCCAGATCGCCGCCCTCCAGATGCTTGACCCAGATCTGCATTTGACTCCGGTCGTCCGAATTGGGATTACCGCCCACCAGATAGGGCTGCCGTCCCGCAGGATCCTGATTGATGGCGATAATTCTGGGATTGGTGACGATTTCCAACGTCT
>CAYOON010000191.1:0-4265 GCA_964405595.1 uncultured Lachnospiraceae bacterium
ATCTTGTCGGTATTTCCGCGGAATTCCTCCATGAGATAGTTCACCAGATCCTCGCTCTGCTGCTCGGTGCCCACCACGGGGGAGATTTCGGTCTGAATGTCGGCGCGGATCATGTGGATCGACGGTGCCGACGCCTTTACGAGAACGCCGTAGCCGCCCGAATGCTTGACGATCCGCGGCTCCTCCAGCCGCAGATCCGACTGCTCGGGGATCACAACGCCGTAGCCCTTTTCCTCCACGTCGGCAAGCGCGGACGCGACTCTGTCGTACTTGACTTTAGTTTGTGCCAGTTTGCAAAGGGTGGAGATCAGCTCCGACTGTCCGCCGATTTCCAGACCGGACAGATCGGACAGAATGTTATAGTAAACCTCGGGATCGAAGAGGATCTCCGCCTCGGCACAGCCGCTGCCAAGGTCGATCTGGACGCATCTTGCGCCTTTGGCGGACGGGTCGGAGAAGGTTTCCAGCATCTTCGCTACCTCGCCTACCTTTTTGATCCCGCCGATGGACGAAAGCAGACTGTCCTTCAGCGAGAGCATCAGCGGATAGTCGTCGGGCAGGGCGTCGGTCCACTCGGGGAGCTTCACCTCCACCGAACGGATGGGGAACTCCAGAAGTACCAGCTCCAGAATGTGACGGATGTCCTCGCTGTCCAGTTCGAGACAGTTGACCAGCGCCACAGGCGCGCCGTATCGGGACTCCAGTTCCTCTGCCAGCGCGTGGGTTTCGGCCGATTCGGGGTGCGCGGAGTTGAGCACCACGGCGAAGGGCTTTCCCAGTGCCGCCATTTCGGCCGCCACCCGGCGTTCGGCATCCTCGTAGGCGACTCTGCCGATGTCGGTGATGGATCCGTCGGTAGTCACGAGAATGCCGATGGTGGCGTGATCGGTGATGACCTTCCGGGTGCCGGTTTCGGCAGCCTCCTCGAAGGGCATCGGCTCCTTCGACCAAGGGGTCATGACCATTCTCGCCTTGCCTTCCTCCTCGGCGCCCAGCGCGCCGTCCACGAGATAGCCCACGCAGTCTACCATCTTGACCGACAGCTTCGCTACCCCGTCGATGAGCACGGGAACCGCGTCGTCGGGGATGAATTTCGGCTCGGTGGTCATGACGGTTTTCCCCGCCGCCGACTGGGGCATCTCGTCATTTGCCCGCAGGCGGTCGTAGCCATCCTCCATGTTGGGGAGGACGAGATTCTCCATAAACTTCTTCAAAAAAGTGGATTTTCCGGTTCGGACGGGACCCACGACGCCGATATAGATGTCCCCGCCCGTCCGCTTGGCAATATCCTGATAGATACTTGTAGTTGTCATATGCGATCATACCCTTCCGTTTTGCGCATTCGTTTGATACAACTGTATGATCGGATTCGGGGAAATATGCCGGATGGGATAAAAAAGAAGGAACCCGGGATTGTGTCCCGGGTTGTTTCAATTATTATAAGCCGGAATCCGGATAAATCTGCGGATTCTCTGTAAACCTCCATGCCATTTCATACACGATGAAATAGCTTTCCACGTCCGGGTCGGCAGATCTTTCCGGCAGAGGTCGAAGCACGAGTTTGACAAGCCCGTTACTTTCAACTTCCAAAGCCGCGCCGGAAACATCCATATCGCCTATCTTCCAGAGAACCATTCCGCTCATCGCGATTTCAACTGTCTTTTCCGTATGCTCCATAAAAATCCGGATACTGACGCGATCGCAGACAGGCCGCCACATATAATCCCGGTTCTCCAGACGGATTCTGCGGGAGTCATAGTTTATAGTCGTAATCTCGCCTTCCAGTCCATCGCATTGTTTTACCAGATTTTCCACATCCTCCGGGGTTCGGATCGGTGTGTAATTGATTTCGTGCCCATGACTTATCCCTCCTGAAACAAAAAGTGCGCAGCAAAGCTGCGCACCGAAAAATACGCATCACTTTAGTTGCTACACTAAATTATACATTCAGGTCAGTACAGGAACGATAGGCGTGTCTTGGGATACTATCTACCGCGTATTTTGGCTTGTCGAATGACACATTGGATGCGTATTTTTACCAAATACCAAATATGTCATTCAACATTATAACCCTAGATACACTTTCACAACGCCGACAATCGCACAGCCACCGAAAAATTTCCGGACACAACTGTGCTGCTTACCCGGCAGCAACACTGCTGCCGACGAATATTTATAATCCTCCTGTATTTGACCATCAAATAATGAAAAATAGTGTAGCATTGTTATTGTAACATAATGTTCGTAAAAAGTCAAGAGGAAAATGGAATTTTCCAACCCGCTCCCCGCAAATTTCGCCGCCTTCGATGAATACCCGCCCGCATGGTGTCAACAATAGGAAGGAAACCATCACCATCCCGGAAAGGAAGAACCGAAAGATGAAAAATTTCCAAGGAACGGGCGTATACGGCGCGATTTGCATCGGACAGGCACTGATTTTGAGTGGGAAAGAGGACGATCCCGCCGAAAATGCCGTCTGCACCGACCCGGACGCCGAGTTTACCCGCCTCCGCACGGCGACCGACCGCGCCATCGACCGGCTGGATGCCCTCTATAACAAAGCCTGCGCCGAAGCCGGAGAGGATACGGCTCAGATTTTCGCCATCCATAAGATGATGCTCACCGATCCCGACTTCACGTCCGGCGTGGAGCGGCGAATCCGGGAGGATCACCTCCGCGCCATCCCCGCCATCCGGCAGACTGCCGAGGAAATGGCGAAAATCCTCACCGATACCGGGGACGACTATCTGAAAGAACGTGCAACCGACGTCCGCGACGCCGCAAACGGGCTGATCTCGGCACTCCGGGACGAATCCGACAACAAATCCGCTCCGTCCGTCGGCGGAGGTGCGGATTCCATCGAAAATCCCGTGATCTGCGCCGCCGATCTGACCCCCAGCCAGACCGTCGGGCTGGACAAGGACAAAATCCGCGCTTTTGTCACTGCGGGCGGCTCCCGGAACTCCCACACGGCGATTCTCGCCCGCAGTAGGGGAATCCCAGCCGTTGTCGCGGTGGGGGACGGCTTTCTTGCCGACCTTCACGAGGGGCAGACCGTCGCAGTCAACGGCTACACCGGGGAGGTTATCATCGATCCCGATCCCGAAACGCTGCTTCTTTTGCGGGATCAGGCTGCGGCAGATAGGGCGCGCAGGGAGCGTCTGCAATCGCTGAAGGGCGTAGAGACCCGGACGGCAGACGGGCGGCGGATCGAGCTGTACGCCAATATCGGCGGTCCCTCCGATCTGCCCGCTGTACTGGACAGCACCGCCGAGGGGATCGGGCTCATGCGGTCGGAATTCCTCTTTCTGGGCAGGTCGTCGCTGCCAGACGAGGAGACCCAGTTCGAGGCTTACAAGAAGGTCGTGGAGACCATGGCCGGGGGGCGTGTGGTGATCCGCACGCTGGACATCGGAGCCGACAAACAGGCCGACTATCTGGGGCTTCCGAAGGAGGAAAACCCCGCGCTGGGCTATCGCGCCATCCGGATTTGTCTGGATCGAACCGATCTCTTCCGCACCCAGCTGCGCGCCCTTTATCGGGCATCCCACTTTGGCAGACTGGCGATTCTCTTCCCCATGATCACCTCGGTCTGGGAGGTGGAGGAGGTCATCCGGCTGTGCGGACAGGTTCGGGACGAGCTGACGACAGAAGGGATTCCCGTGGGCGGCGGAGTGGAGCTGGGGATCATGATCGAGACCCCCGCATCGGCGATCCTTGCCGACAAGCTGGCGCCGCTGGTGGACTTTTTCAGCGTAGGAACCAACGATCTGACCCAGTACACGCTGGCGTGTGATCGGCAAAGCGAGCATCTGGAGCGATACTGCGCCCCCCATCACGAAGCGATCCTGCGGCTGATCGGATACGCGGCGAAGTGTATCCACGAGCGCGGGAAGTGGATCGGCGTCTGCGGCGAGCTGGCGGCGGATACCTCGATCACGGCAAAGCTGCTGGAACTTGGAGTGGATGAGCTGTCCGTCTCCCCGGCGGCGGTGTTGGCAGTACGCGAGGCAGTACTTGGCTATCAGGCGCAGTAATTTCGCAACGATTACAATTATTTTTTCCGAAATCCGCTAACCAAACTGAACTTTGACACACTATATAGTCAAAGAAAGCAAATCCGCGGGTGCTTCTCTTTATAAAAATAAATTCGGATGATATGTTTGAAAATCTATCAGGAAGTGAACGTCATGTACTATCTCGATCCAGATCGTGCGCGAGATGAATATTTCGTCCGGAGAACCCTTCAAAGAGAGGTAACTACT
>CAYOON010000192.1:0-4265 GCA_964405595.1 uncultured Lachnospiraceae bacterium
GCGAGGACTCGTCCACCTATCAGATCCTGAACATCGCGGGTGACGCATTCTTCTACTTCCTGCCGATTATGCTGGCTTCCACGGTGGCAAAGAAGATCGGCAGCTCACAGATGCTTGCCATGTTGGTAGCGGGTATTCTGCTGCATCCGAATCTTGCAGAACTATTCTCGGGCGGAAACAGCGCTTTCTTTGGGATCCCGGTGAAATCGGCAAGCTACTCTTCTTCGGTTCTTCCGATCCTGCTGATTGTGCCGATCATGAAATATATCGAAATCTTCGCCGATCGGATTACGCCGAATCTCGTCAAGGTATTCGTGAAGCCGCTGATCGTCGTGCTGATCTCCGCTCCGCTGGCGCTGATCGTGATCGGACCCATCGGAAGCATCCTCGGCGACTATCTGGCAGACGGCGTCAACTTCCTGTACAGCCATGCGGGATGGCTGACCATCCTGCTGCTCTCCGCGCTGATGCCCTTCATCGTCATGACGGGTATGCACTACGCACTGATTCCGCTTGCTACCATCAGTCTGTCCACGCTGGGATTCGACCCCGTACTGACCTCCACCATGTTCTGCTCCAATCTTGCGCAGGGTGCCGCGTCGCTGGCAGTTGCCGTGAAGTCGCGGGACAAGAACATGCGGCAGGTAGCACTCGGATCGGGCGTATCGGCGGTGGTGGCGGGCGTTACCGAACCCGCGCTCTACGGCGTCACTATGAAGCTGAAGAAACCGCTGATCGCCGCCTGTATCGCTGCCGGAGTCGGGGGACTGTACGCGGGGTTGACCGGAGTCGTGGCGTACACGCTGGGCGGATCGCCTTCGGTAATCTCGCTGATCACTATGATCGGTGGCGAGGGCTACCGCACGCTGGTCAACGGCATTATTACGATGGTGATCGTGCTGTCGCTCTCCTTCGGTCTGACGCTGGTTCTCTATCGGGACAAGTCGAAGAAAATCGGGAAAGGCGAATCCGGGCAGACAGTCGCGGCAAAAGATTCTGCGACAGATCCGGACACGGCGAAAGGAACTCCTACCGCCACCGTTCTCTGCCCCATTGCGGGGAAGGTGATCCCCCTCTCCGAGGTCAAGGACGCTACCTTCGCGTCGGGGGTACTGGGCAAGGGGTGCGCAATCGAGCCGCACGACGGACATCTATACGCTCCCTTCTCGGGGAAGGTGGACAATCTGTTTGATACACTCCATGCCATTTCACTTATATCCGACGACGGGGTCGAACTGCTGATCCATGTAGGACGGGATACCGTCGAGCTGGGCGGAAAGCACTTCAAAGCCTACTGCAAAGCGGGCGATTCGGTCAAGGCGGGCGATCTGCTTATCGACTTCGATCTGGAAGCTATCGGGAAGGCGGGATATGATACCGTCACCCCGGTGATCGTGGCGAACAGCGATCGCTACGAGAGCGTCGGTACCGCCGCGGACGGCAAAACCGGCGTGGGAGACAAGTTGCTGAATCTGATCGGCAAATCAATGGATGACGAACAGAAAAACAAATAGAAAGGGACAAGATTATGAAGGACAATTTTCTTTGGGGCGGCGCGATCTGTGCCGCGCAATGCGAGGGCGCATGGCGGGAGGACGGCAAAGGTGAATCCATTATGGATCACTTCGACAGCAAAAACGGCAGACGCCATGTGATCGAGGACGTAAGATCGGGCGGGAACTTCCCCAATCATCAGGGAACAGACTTCTACCATCACTATAAGGAGGACATTTCCCTTTTTGCGGGGATGGGCTTCAAAACGCTCCGTCTTTCAATTGCGTGGAGTCGGATTTTCCCGAACGGGGACGATCCGAAGCCCAATGAAGCGGGACTTGCCTACTACGATGCCGTTTTCGACTGCCTGCGGGAACACGGAATGGAGCCTATCGTCACAATTTCCCACTATGAAATGCCGTGGAAGCTTGCAAAAGAGTACGGCGGATGGCAGAACAAGGAACTTTGCGATCTCTACGTTCGCTTTGCCCGTACCCTATTCGAGCGTTATCGGGGAAAGGTGAAGTACTATCTGACCTTCAACGAGATTAACAGCGTCTGCGATCCCTTCGGAGCCTATATCAATGGCGGCATGATTCTGGAGGATCATCAAAACAGCGATTCCCTGCGGATGCAGGCTCTGCACCATATGCTGCTGGCATCCGCCGCCGCTGTCAAGGTCGGCAGAAAGATCGATCCCTCCCTTCGGTTCGGATGTATGCTGATCTATCTTCCCTACTATCCGCTGACCCCCGATCCCGCCGACGTTCTCGCTGCCGAGGAGGAGCAGAAATACGCCACCTATCTTGCGGGAGATGTGCAGGTTTTCGGATCCTATCCTTCATGGGCAAAAATGCTTCTGGCGAAGCGATGTATCAAGATCGGGATCGCCGAGGGCGACGAACAGATTCTCGCGGACGGCAGGGTGGATTTTGTTTCCTTCTCCTATTATATGTCCACCTGCATATCGGCGAAAAAGAAGTCGGGAACTGCCGACGGAAACATTCTTCGTGGGCAGGAGAATCCCCATCTGAAAAAGAGCGACTGGGGGTGGCAGATCGACCCTGTGGGGCTGCGCATTTCCCTGCACCGTCTGTACGACCGATACCATCTCCCGCTGCTTGTCGCGGAGAACGGTCTCGGCGCCTACGACAAGCCGGATAAGGACGGCAGAATCGAGGACGATTACCGGATCGACTACCTTTCCCGGCACATCGAACAGATGCGGCAGGCTGTACGGGAGGGGGTAGACGTATTCGGCTACACTCTATGGTCGCCGATAGATTTAGTGTCCGCCTCTACCGGGGAGTATGCCAAGCGGTACGGTCTGATCTACGTCGATCGGAACGACAATGGCGAAGGCGATTTCTCCCGCCGACCCAAGGCAAGCTATGAGTGGTACAAACAGGTTATCGCTACCAACGGCGAACATCTTGACGTCAGGATTCCCGTTTTGAAATAAGCGATATGGAAAATCCCGATCATCCGGATGGCTGATCGGGATTCAATTTATCCAAGCTCGGGTACGGTTACGAAGATATATCCCTGTGCAATCAGATCGGGGATAATCTTTTTCAGCGCCTCCAGCGTATGGCTTTCGCCGACGATGGAATCGTGCATCAGGACAATCGCGCCGTCTCTGGCGTTTTTTTCCACCGTGTTCACGATACTTGCGCAACTGCTGTGCGCCCAGTCTTTGGTATCGATTGTCCAGAGTACCTGCTGATAGCCCATGCTCTGCGTGGCCGACTGAATAACGTCCGACCAGTACCCTTCCGGGGGACGGAAGAGGTTCAGCTGCTTCCCGCTGATGGCGTAGACCGCATCGGCGGTTTGCTGAAGCTCCCCTTCCAGCGCAGTCTGATTCAGCTTCCGAAGGTGGGGATGGCTGAAGGTGTGGTTGCCGATCTCGTGTCCCTCTGCCACCTCACGCTTTAATAGCTCGGGATTCTTGCAGACGTTGACGCCAACCACGAAGAAGGTCGCTCTGATCTTATACTCCGCCAGCAGATCCAGGATCGCTCCGGTACTCTTCTCGGAGGGGCCGTCGTCAAAGGTCAAGGCGATCTTCTTCGGGCTGTCCGTCGTCTGTGCGTGAATAGGCATATGCGTAAGCTCGCTTCCGAAAATCGGCACACAGAGTACCGTCAGGAGCAGATACGCGATAAGCACTTTTTTTACTTCCATAACTCCTCCAGACAGCCGAAGCGATAGCCCTCTTCTTCAAGAGCGGTCAGGAGCCGATCCATGATCGCCGCGTTCGTCGCCGAGGTGGGGTGCAGGAGCATGATCTCGCCGTTGTGCGTATGGGCGAGAATCTTCTTCATTGCTTCCGACTCGGACATCTGCCGATTATTGTCCCAATCGGCATAGGCGAACGACCAGAATACCGTCTTATAGCCCAGCTCGTCGGCAATCCGCAGATTATCCTCCGAGAAGCGTCCCTCCGGCGGACGGTAGATCTTTGCCATCTCCTTGCCGGTCAACTCCTTGTAGCGATTGGCAAGGGCACTCAGCTGTCCCGCAAAGGTATCTTTATCGGTAATTTTCGTCATATCCGGGTGATTCTTTGTGTGATTGCAGACCAGATGTCCTTCTTCATCCATCCGTTTGACAAGCTCGGGATTGCGAACGATCAGATTGTCAAGGATGAAGAAAGCCCCCTTGGCGTTATGCTTCTTCATGGCATCCATGATCTTCTCCACGTTGCCGTTGGTATAGCCCGCGTCAAAGGTGAGGTAGATCACCTTTTCGCCGCTCTCAGCTGCCTT
>CAYOON010000193.1:0-4258 GCA_964405595.1 uncultured Lachnospiraceae bacterium
CGTTTGAAAGTTCTTGAAGGGATCCAAGGGAAACTTCTTTCAAGAAGTTTCCCTTGGCGGGGTACCTTCCGGCGGTGCCGGAAGGTGGGGCGGAGCCCCATTTCGTAACACCGCCGAAGGCGGGGGTACGAAAAAA
This sequence comes from uncultured Lachnospiraceae bacterium, assembly GCA_964405595.1. Classification (GTDB taxonomy): domain Bacteria; phylum Bacillota; class Clostridia; order Oscillospirales; family CAG-272; genus CAKSQF01. Next base: position 137 of record CAYOON010000193.1, read on the forward strand.
TCAGGGTTCGGGGCTGTTGCCCCGAACCTCGATTTTTCTCTTACACGTCCCCACTCTTGGTAGCTTTGCGCCATTGGAGAGGCGAACACCCATAGCGGCGGAGGAATTCGCGGTGGAAGTAGCTTTTGTTTTCGTAGCCGGCTGCCGTGATGATGTCGCTGACCGGCAGATCGGTGGAGCGCAACAGCTTCTCAACCATCGAGAATCGCTGCTCCATCAAAAGCCGCTTGAAGGGCATGTTCATGTGCCCGGAGATCCAGCGGGATAGGTAGGTGGGCGATAGATAGAGCCTGGACGCCAGATCGGTCAGCGTCGCGTTCTTGTAGTCGCTGCGGATGTAGTTCAGGATATAACCCGTCAGCTCGGTGACGCCCGGATCGGACGAGTGCGCCGACATCAACGCGTCAGTATGCTCGGACAAAAGATGAAAGAGCAGGGTAATGCTGCCGATCAGCACCTCGGGAGAGCAGGATTCCTCGCTGGTCAGCGAGTAGGTTATCGACTCGATCAGGTTCTCGATGGGCAGAATGCCCGCGGTCTTGTAGACCCGATAGGCGGCCTTGCCCTCGGCTCGCAGATTCTCGGCAAGGAAGGCTCGCAGAGCGTCGCTGCCGTCGAATTTGCTCAGGATCGACTCTATGAAGTTTACCGATACGATGAAGTTGATCCCGATGTCATCGACACCCGACTTCTCGATAGCGTGCTGAATGTGGCGGTTGAACAGAATCAGATCGCCGGGAACCAGCTCGAGCCGCTGCCCCTCCACTACATGAACGATGCTGCCGGTGACTACATACATCATCTCCATGTAGTTGTGACCGTGCATCTGGAAGGGGGTGAATCTCGTATGGGTGCGGACGGCGATCTTCTTCTCCGCCCGCATCATTAGCTGGCTGGATACGATAAAATCGTCCGTTCCGGTGGTGTAGATCTGCCGGTCAATTTCTTTGCCCGACAGGATCTCCCGTTCCTCGTCGGTGATCTGCGCCAGCTTGTCAATCAAAAACTGTCTCATAACGGCTCCTTTCCGCGTGAAAACGCGTGGTTATGCCTATTTTTAGTCGATCAGGAACTCTTCGTTCAGGGTTACGCCGAATGCCTTTGCCAGTTCGATAAAGTCGCTCTTGGTGATGGTCTGCCGCTTTTCGGAAACTACCGAATGCACCTTGATGTAGATCTCCGCCGCCTTTTCGACGGTATGGGCAAGTCCGAAGGTTGCGTCGAAGTCGGTGCCCGAGCAGAACAGCCCGTGATGCGCCCAGACGACGGTGTCGTAAACCTTCATCTTTTCCGCCGACGCGACGGCGATCTCCCGTCCGCCGGGAACCATCCACGGCACCACGCCGACGCCCGCCGGGAAGATGATCGGACATTCGGTCATCATCTCCCAAAGCTCACGGGAGAAGGTGGCGTCCTCCAAGGGGAGGATAAAGGTCAGGGCGATCAGATTGGCGGGATGGCAGTGGTAGATCACCCGATGGGCGCCGCCGGTTGCCTTGCTGCGAACCTCGTGGTTCATCAGATGGGTGGGCAGCTCGGAGGTGGGTCTGCCGCCGTTTACGAAGCCCCATACGATCCGATAGGAGAGTCCGTCGGGCGAGACTTCGATGATTCCGCAGGTGTCTGCGGGATCCTTCTTTACGTTGCCGAGGTATTTGCCCGATCCGGTGACCATGAAGTACTCTCCGGCAAGGTCGGGAACCTCGGTTCCGATGGGACGCCACTGACCGCAAGCGGACAGCTTATCCGAAACCTCGGTCAGCTGATCCTTCGGGATCCGGTAGGAGAGATTGCCGCCGTTGCGCTCGTGCCAACCCATATTGTAGCCCTTATCGGCGGTTTCAATGAATTCTTTCGCAAATTTCGTTTCGATGATTTCCATAGTTCTATAAATCCTTTCGATCAGCGCTTCGACAGCACCTTTTCCTCATAATCACGGATGGTGGGCAGATAGTCTACCATCTGTCCCTCGGTTTCGAGGAACTTCTCCCAAACCGCGTGGAAAGGCATGGATTTTAGCTGCTCCTGTTCGTAGAGCAGCGAGGTGAAGTCGCTTGCCCGCTGAAGCTCCGCAAGTGCCTTGTGGGGGGTTACCAGCGCTTCCAGCAGCGCTTTTTGCAGATTCCGGGTGCCGATGACCCATGCGGCGATCCGGTTGACCGACGCGTCGAAATAGTCCAGCGCCAGCAGAATGTCGGACAGTCTTCCCGATGCCACGACCTCCTTGGCGATCTCCCGCAGCTCGTCGTCGAAGCGAACCACATGGTCGGAGTCCCAGCGAACGGGACGGCTGACGTGCAGCGCAAGCCGCTTGTTGAAGAGCAGCTGGGACGAGATTTTATCCGAGATCAACTCGGTGGGATGGTAGTGTCCGCTGTCCATCAGCGGGGTGATTCCCCGGGATGCGGAGTAGTTCAGGCAGAACTCGGCGGATCCTACCGTGTAGGACTCCAGTCCGATGCCGAACACCTTGGATTCCAGCGTCACGATCACCTTCTCGTGATCGTAGGGGGTGGAGAGCGCCTCGTCCAGCGATTTCGCGAAGCGGGCGCGGGGAGAAAGACGGTCGGCGGGGATGTCCTTGTAGCCGTCGGGGATCCAGATGTTCAGAAGGCAGGGAACGCCGGTCTCGCCCGCAAAATATTCGGAAATTTTCAGGCAGCAGATCAGGTGCCGTACCCAGAACGCGCGGATTTCCTCGTCCGGGGAGGACAGGGTGAACTCGGCAGCCTTGGGATGGGAGAAGAAGGTGGGGTTGAAGTCGATGCCGACGCCCAGCTTTTTGGCAAATTCTACCCATTTTGCGAAGTGACGGGGTTCCAGCGCGTCTCTGTCGGCGTGTTCGCCCTCTTCAAAGATGGCGTAGCTTGCGTGGAGGTTGATCTTCTTCACGCCGCCGATCAGCGAGAATGCCATCTCAAGATCGGACATCAGCTCTGCCGGATTGGTCGCCCGTCCGGGATAGTTACCGGTGGTCTGGATGCCGCCGGTCAGCGATCCGATGCTGTCGAAGCCCAGTACGTCGTCGCCCTGCCAGCATTGGACGGAGATCGGAATCTTCCGCAGAGTCTCGATGGCGGCGTCGGTGTCGATGCCGATGGCAGCATAGGCGGATTTCGCGTATTCGTAGATTTGTTCGTTCATGGTATGTTCCTCTCTATATGTAGTAATTCAAATAAATCAACAGGGTATTTCTTCCAGCTCCCCGCTGGCAAGAACGCAGGCGCGGGCTTCCGAGACCGAGGCAAAGCATCCGCCGGCGATCATCTGGCAGAGCAGATTGCCGATGGCGGTAGCCTCTCCGGGACCCGCGATCACGGGGATCCCGCAGGCAGCGGCGGTCAGACGGTTGAGCAGGGCATCTTTGCTTCCGCCGCCGATGATGTGCAGGCTGGGATAGGATTTTCCGGTACGCGCCGTGATCTGATCCAGCGTGCGGCGGTAGCAGTCGGCAAGGGAGAGATAGACGATGGCGAACATCTCCCCGTCACAGAGATCGGGTTTTCCCGCAAGAGCGCGGATCGCCGCCGCCATGGAAGCGGGGGAGAGCAGGGAGGGATCGTCTACGTCGATGCGGATGGGGGTGTCCAGATGGGCGGTGGCTCCGGTCATGATCTCGTCGAAGGAGAGACCGGTTTCCTTTTTCAGCGATTGAACAATCCACAGTCCCATAATGTTTTTCAGATAGCGGTAGCTTCCGCCGTAACCGCCCTCGTTGGTGAAGTTGCAGAGGCGGGATTCCTCGGCAGTATCGGGGGTCGGACGTTCCACGCCCATCAGCGACCATGTGCCCGAGCTGAGATAGAGGGCGTCTCCGTTGGCTTCGGGAACGGCAAGCACCGCCGATCCCGTGTCGTGGGTGGCGGGGAGCACTACCGTCGCCCGGAATCCTACCGATTCCGCCACGGCGTCGCTGAACTGCCCGAGCGTCGTTCCCGGCATGGACAGGGGCTGGAAGATCTTCCGGGGCAGTCCCAGACGGTCGATCAGGTCGAAATCCCAGTCGCGGTCTTTTGCCGAGAGCAGTCCCGAGGGACCATTGTATCCACTGATATGGCAACCCCAGTGGCAGAACATTATGGCGTGGAGCTGCGCCGCACCCTAACCGGGTTTAAGTATATC
>CAYOON010000194.1:0-4244 GCA_964405595.1 uncultured Lachnospiraceae bacterium
GCCAGATCCAGCTGTCCTGCTACGAGGCTGTCCTGTACGACCTTGGGGGAGGACTCGACGTTGACCGCATAGTTCAGCGCGGTTTTCTTTTCGGCGGCATCGCTCATGAGCTTCACCATACCGTAGCCGGTGGAGCCGGAGAGAACGGCGACGTTGATCTGCAATTTGGCATCGGGTTCGATGTTGGTGTTGTTGTCGGTGCCGGTTCCGGTGCCTGTAGTGGTGTTGGCGTTTGCCTGTCCCGATGTGGCGGATGTGCCGTTATTCTCGATTTTCTCCGACGCGCAGGCGGCGAAGCAGCAAAGTACGGTAGTGATCAGCAGCAGGACGACCGCTGTTTTGACAATGATGGTTTTCATGTTTTTTTCCTTTCTGAATCAGAAATAATTTTGCATGGCTTCCCTATCCAGAATGCGGATACGGTTTCCGTTTTTTTGGATATACTGTTTTTCAGTCAACAGATCGAAGGCACGATAGAGCGACGCCCGACCCAAATCCAGCATGACCGACAGGTCGCTGACGCTGACGGGCAGCGTGAATTCGTCGGCATCGGTAAGTCCGAGCAGCCACGACGCCAGCCTTCGTTCGGCGGATCCGGCGGTGACGCAGGCGATCTTGCGGTTGAGGAATGCGATTCTATCCGACAGGAAGCCGAGATAGGCTCTGCGGAAGTTATCGTTTTCCCGGAGCAGCTCGTCGATCACGTCCGGGGGGATCCGGAACATCCGGAGCTTTCCCTTCGCACGGATCCGGCTGATGTTGCCGTGGGCGGCGTACAGAGTAGCAACACCGAAGATGTCGCCCGCCCCAAGGCAGCGCAGCAGAACCGGACGGGTTTCGTCGGCGGAATAGACCGCGGCGTTCCCCGAAAGGATGCAGAACACGCCCTCGCCCTCTACAATCCCGCTGTCGCAGGCGATTTTTTGGATCCTGCCGGATTCCATTAGTATCTCACACTGCGCGTCGGTCAATTCCCGGAATACCGGGAAGGCGCCCAGTAGCTTTTCCGATTTCATAGTACCTCCAAATCTGTCTCAAATGATACACTTTTGAAGCCGCGTCTATCATAGCACATTGTTTCCCGTTTGTCAATAGGTTTTGCGAAAATATACGAAAAATCCCCGCCGGGTGGGCGGGGATGCGCGTTTATTGGTTCAGCTTATAAAGGAATGTATCGAAATAGCTCGCTTCATTATATATAGGTTCAATCTCTCCGGCATCCGATCTTCTGCCCCAGCTTCACGGGCGTCTCGACTCCCCGATTGGTGGCTTCGAACAGCCATTTGGGCAACTTTGCCCGTCCGGGTTCCAGAAGCACGATCACCGTACTGCCGCCGTACAGGAACATCCCCTTCTCCGCTCCGCGGACGACTTCGCCCGCGCCATGATGGTTGTGAATCTTGCCTACCAGCATGGCTCCGACCTCCATCTGTACCATGGAACCGAAGTTCTCGCTCTCGATCACCGTATACTCCCGGCTGTTCTGCGTGAACACCGGGCATTCAGCCAATGCGATAGGGCGCACCGTATGCAGTACCCCCGGGATGAAGTGATTCTCACCCTTGATCCCGCTGTCGATGTAGGCATAGCGGTGGTAATGGTGGACGCACAGTCGGAAGACCAGACAGATGCCGTCTTGATAGCTTTCGGCGACAGGATCGCCGTCCAGCAGATCAGGAATGGTATACTGACTCTGCTTCACCGGGATCACGCTGTTTTTCCGAATCCGATAAGCAGAGAGCAGTCCATCGCAGGGGGCGATCAGTGCCGACGGATCGGGATTTACCGGACGTTTGCCGTCCTTGATCTTCCGGGTGAAGAATTCGTTGAAGCTATGGAGATTCTCACACTCATAATCTGCCAGATTGATGGCATTTTTCTCGGCGAAACCCTTCACCAGTCCCAGAGAAGCGGGAGAATCCAGAAACGCGCCGCAGATTTTCGACAGCACAGGACTGCACAGGGGTGCAAGCAACATTCTGCCGGCGGGGGTATGGTAGAGAAACCGAAGGGCTTGGCTTTCTTTCTTTTGCATCCTTTTTCTCCTTTTTTAGGAAAATTTCATTGAAAAAACTTTTTGCACGGTGAATCCCGTGCAAAAGTGTTTAGTGCAGCAAAAACTTACTGATCAAAAGACACAGGAATTCGACGGCGCCGATGGCGATCATGATGAGGATCCCCCGAAGTCCCGGCTTTTTGATTTTGAATTTCGACAGAAACGCGAATCCGGTCACAGCCACCGTCGCATAATACATGAATATCGCGTCCACCTGAAATATTGTTTGCAGCAGCAGAACGGTCGGGAAGATCAGCGACGCGGAGGTTACGGGAAGTCCCGTGTAGAACTTCCGGACACCGCCCTCTGTCTTCTGCCGCTCCTCCTCGGTGACGTTGAAGTAGGCAAGCCGGATCATGGCGGCCAGCACATAGAGCACCAGTATCGTGAACATTCCTCCGTTCAGCACGAATCCGAACAGATCTCCGTACATATCGGTCAGGTATTCCACGGTCTGCGAACGCATGAACAATGCCACGCCGATACAGGCGGGAAGCACGCCGAAGGCCACCAGATCGGACAGCGAGTCGATCTGAATACCGAAATTCTCCTCTAAACTGGAACGATCCTTCTTGGTTCTTGCCACCTTTCCGTCAAATGCGTCGCACAGACCGCTTATAAGCAGGAAAAGCGTACCGATAAAGGGATGTCCGTCTCCCGAAAGCGATACGATGACGCCGGTACTGGCGGAAAGCAGGGACAGATAAGTAAGCAAAACTGTATAGTTATAGAAACCGATCATAGTGCCATTCTCCTTCATTTCATATTGCGCGGGGGAAACAAGGTTCAGTCTGTCTGCCTGTCAAAGGGGCGGTTGATTCTTCGGAGCAGCCGATCCGCGTGGGTCAGCTTCGACAAAAGCAGTCCGATTTCACAGACCGCGACTCCGCCGATGATGTCCAGAAACAGGTGCTGCTTGACGCATACCGTGGATGCGAAAACCAGCAGGGTAAACACGAAACTGAAGATTTTTACTCCCTTCCCCGCCTTTTTCATCACCAATGTACCGCGGAAGCAGAGCCAGCTTTCCAGACAGTGGAGGGATGGGAAAAGATTGTCGGGAGTATCGATCCGGTAAATCAGCGCGGTTAATTTGCTGAAAACATCGGTTCCCGTGATCTCGGGACGGACAAACGCCGTGGGCAAAAGCAGAAAAATCACCATGCAAATCAGCTTTGCGATGATCTCACCCGAATAAAATCGGTAGCAAACCTCCCGGCTTTCTTTGCCGATCATGACAAATCCCAGATACCACTGCGCAAAGGCAAGCACATAGATCACGATAAAGGCAGGGATCAGGGGGATCCATTCATCAATGGGAAGGCTGAATGTGTAATGATGTTGATTTGCCGTAATCAGTCTGGTTCCGTTGAACGCAATCAGATTGATCGCTACCAGCAGTGCCAAGGGAAGATAGACATAGGTCGGCAGCAGCCGGGTCAGCAGCGTTTTGATTTTCATGAGGTTCTCCTGAATGCTTGGTTGTGATCTTGTCCGACAGTTTTCATTCTATTTTACCATCTTTATCGGAACTTGTCAAGATAAAATTTCTTCAAAATTCGTTCATTTTTTCAAGAATACCGCTTTTGGTCGAAATTTATAAGATTTTCAACAGGTTTTAGGGCATTTCCTACCCTTCGGTCTTGGATGATTCATAAATAATTCACACGATTCCCTTGACAGACGGGAAACGCGGGCGGTATAATTGAATAAACGCTTTTTTACAAAAAATGTGACCGACGGATGGAAAAAGCCGTCTATAGGGGTGAAGGGCCTTCAAGACGAACCCAAATAGAAAGGAGTGAAAGAAAATGGAGGATCGGGAAATTATCGAGCTGTTTTTCCAACGGTCGGAGAACGCCATTGACGAGTGTCAGAAGCGATACGGCAGATATTGCCGGAGTGTGGCGTACAGCGTACTTTCCGACGGGCAGGACGCGGACGAATGCGTGAACGATCTCTGGCTGCAGGTATGGAACTCGATTCCGCCGAGTCGCCCGAAGAATCTCAAAACCTTCTGCGGGAAAATCGTGCGCAACATCGCCATCGACCGCTATCGGGAATCCCGGGCGGCAATCAGAGGCGGCGGACAGATCCCGCTTGTGCTGGACGAGCTTGCCGACTGCATTCCCGACAGTTCGGGCGATCCTGCCGGTGAATCCGGGCTTACCGACGCGCTCGACCGCTT
>CAYOON010000195.1:0-4231 GCA_964405595.1 uncultured Lachnospiraceae bacterium
TCCGTTTTTTTCAGCGGGAATCTCGCTTCAAAACATCGTTGTTTCCCGGTGTCATAGGCAGTCTGGTATCCAGTCAAACCGTTTACCGTGATCTCACAGATCGGATTTATCATTTTAAGCAGACGCTTCTGTGTTTCAATTAAGTATTTTTTGGTGTCCGGACAGTTATCCTCGACATAATAAACGATGGTATGGTTTTTATTAGCGGGTTTAATCATCAACGCATTATCGCTGAAATATTTTTCCCGTATGAAATCAACTTCATACCCCTCCGGAACTGTTATATAGAGTCCGGCAAGCTCATAACACAAATTTATCAGTTTTAACATAATTATCTCCCATTTTTTCGCCATGGCTCGCAAACCGAGCATGGCGTATTTTTTTGTATCCAGTTCGTGCAGATCGACGGGGATACAGCTCTGACTTAAATACCGGCTCCCTCTGCGTGATATTTACTGCCGGTACTTCCGAACTTCTTTATTTTGTGAATTGCTTTTGCGGAATAGCCGATCTGGTTGTCAGTCATTTCATCTGCCCGGCTGATTACATGGGCAAAAATTTCCGCATCGGAAGGGCTCGAATCAATTTCGATGCCGGTAGCAAAAGCGGGAACCGCCATCAATGACAGCATAATGAATGCAATAACGCCGGCAATAAGTCGTTGAATTTTCATTGTTTTTATAATACCTTTCTTTTTTATTTTATATAACTATACCTTTCTTTCCCTAAATTTATTTAACAACCAATTGCGATTTGTTGTAATCAATTATTAAAATACTCTGCTGACGTAATTATTCCATACATCATTTCTGCCGTAATATCATCTCCTGAATAGCTATAAGAAATAGTATAATCGTTATCGAGCAAAATTGTAATCTCAAAATTGTATCTATAACCATACCCCAAAAAATCTATTTCCTCCTGCAGTTCTTTGGCGTCAGATTCAAATTGAGTAGCGTCATGATACAGGTTTTCAATTACTTCCAGCGTTACGTCCTGTGCCAAAAAGGCTTTCTTTTTGCGATTATAAAACACTTCTCCGGGAAAACTGTAGTAGGAAAGTTCGTGCCGGATACGCTCGTAACTTTCAACATCGGTTGTATCATAGGGTATATACGGATCATTCAACCCTAAATTATAATAATAACTGCCTTCTGGAAAGATCGCAGGTTTATCGATTGATATCATCAAGGAGTTCCCAAAGTATTTCTCTGCATTTTCCGGCGAATTGTGGAAACTTGTTTGCTGAAAATCACCATATTCTATGGGGAAGTCCTTTCTGTCCATGCCCAGATAAAGATCTTCCCCTTGAATGGTAATATAGCACGATTTAACCGTCAGATGGTCTAAACCGCTCCGGGGAAAATAGCGATTGTACGGTTCTGTTTCATAAAGTTCATCCAGCGTTATATAATTATGGATCAAATCCGACCAAGGAACCACTTTGTCTGTCGTTTCAATTTCGGTTGTTGTTTCAGTCGCAGGCTGATCCGCAGGCGCGGCAACTACCGCGATTACCGTAGCCGTGGTCGCGACCACCAGACAGGCGGCCAGCAGGGCGATTTTGCGAGCGGTGCGCGCCGGGTTCTTGATCGGCTGATTTTGCTGTAACACCCGCCGCATCAGAAGCGCAGAATCAAGAAGGTCGTCGTCGATGTGGGACATTGCGTCGTAGATATTGTTTGTGTTGTTGATATTCTCATGTTTTCTCTTTTTCATACTGTAATATCCTCCTTTTCAAGATAGTTCTTCAAACCGCCCCGGATGTGGGCGAGCTCTTTGTATACGCTGGACTCACTGAGTTCCGTCATTTTCGCGATGGATTTTATGCTGTCGGAGCAGTAGTATCGGCTGATGAAAATACAGCGTTGTCTTGCGGACAGCGTGCGCAGATAATCGCTGATCAGTCTGCCCATCCGCTCCGATTCGATGTCGTCTTCATTTCCGAGACAGTCCTCCAACTCCGAAAGGGAAACCGTGTATTCCGAAGGGATCCGTTTCTCCCGGCTTTTTTTCTTGTATTGATTGATAGAGACGCGTCGGACGATTTTGGACAGGAAGGGGAGCATCACGGTGGGTTTGTTTGGCGGGATCGCGTTCCAGATGCCGAGATAGGCGTCGTTCAGGCACTCCTCGCAGTCCTGTGCGTCGTGCAGGATGTTGAACGCGATTTTGTAGAGATACAGCCCGTACTTCTGTTCGGTTTCCCAGATAGCAGACTCGCTGCGCTGCAGATACAGATCGATTATTTCAGCATCGGTTTTCGTAATCATTCCTCCTTTGTGTTTATTTGAAAGGCCTTTCACCTATATAACTCAACTTTTTTTGACAAACCTGTAATGATTTTCCGCAGATTCCGAAAAAATTTTTCCGCGCCACGGGAACAGTTGCTCATGGCGCGGAAATTTTTGTTTATTTGACGGTGATTTTGAGATAATCCAGCTCGCCGACGAAGGTGTACTGATTGTTCGTGCAGCCCAGCAGATCGGTGAAGGTCAGATCCCATGACCAGGAGCCCGTCTTGACCAGCGTTCCATCCAGATAGACCGAAAGCACATGCTTTTCTGCCGAATAAGCCAGCTTCCAGACGTGATCCTTGTAGATCTCGCTGGCGTTTACCGAGCTTTGCACATCGAATCGGTGATCCCCGCAGCGCAGATAGACGCCGCGATCCTTCTGGAAGGTTAGGAAGGTTTCGGCTCCGTTCGAAAGCAGGATGGAAGCGCTGTTGCTCATATTGGTGTAGGCCTTTCCGCTCCATTCGATCTCGAAATCCCGACCGGCCGACAGGGTGATCGACTTCTCCAGATGATAACGGACACGGTCGTTCTGATCGTTGACGTACTTGCCGTTCTCGATGGTCGGCGTAACTGTCCCGACCCGCTCGGCGCCGTCAATCTTGCCGTCATTGAAGTCCCAGTTTCGGTTCAGATCTTCCTTGGGAAGCTCCGGTTCATCCTCGGCAGGGGTCAGCTCGAAAGAGATCTTCAGATAGTCCAGCTCGCCGACATAGGTGTACAGATTGTTTGTGCAGCCCAGCAGATCGGTGAAGATCAGATCGGACGACCACGAGCCCGATTTGACCAGCTTTCCGTCCATGTAGACCGAAACCTGATGCTTCGACGCGCTGTACGACAGCCGCCAGACGTGTTCGGTGTAGATTTCCTGAATGTTGATCTTGTCCGAGATGTCAAAACGGTTCTCCCCGCTGCGCAGGTAGACGCCGCGCTGACCTTGGAAGGTCAGGAAGACCGACTCCCCGCCTGAAAGCAGAATGGAGGCGTTGTTGCTCATGTTTTTGGCAGTAAAGCCCTTCCATTCGATCTCGAAATCCCGGCTTGCCGACAGAACCAAGCGATTTTCCAGCTGATAGCGGGCGTAGCTGTTCTTGTCGTTGACGTACCTGCCGCTTTCGATCGTCGGCGTAACCGTTCCGACAAGGGTCGCGCCGGCAATCTTGCCGTCACTAAAGTCCCAGTTCCGGGGGTCGGTGTCGCCCTCGGGCGGATTCTGGCTGCTGTCCTCTGCGACGGTAAGATAGGTCACGGGATCCACTCCCGCAAGGGAGGGGTCGCCCAGTCCCATGTAGTTGAGGATGTTCTTGCAGCTCTTGGAGCCTACGATTTTCAGTCCCTCAGCGTTCAGATGGATCAGATCGCTGCGGATGTAGGTTCGCACGCCCTGTATGTACCAGTTGTACGGCGACACGTCGGCCATGATCAGGTCGTCCTTGTCTGCGGCAAGCTCGGACTTGGTCTGCTGGATCATCACGATTCCTTCATGCTGAACGGGATCCGAGTTGCGGCCGTTGGCGATCATCGCGCCGAACTCCATGCCGAGGCTCGAAATCATCCCGCTGTGGAAGCGGTTGTACCGGGTCTTGTAGCTGTCCCCGGACATGCCGTGATTGGTGTCGGATTCGCCCTGATACATGACGTAAAAGCGGTGTCCGACGGTGAAATTGGGGTTTTCTTCCAGATATTCGATACACGCGCCGTATTTTTTGAGGATGTCCTGATAGATCAGACCGTTTCGCGAGTCGAAGTAGCTGATCGACCGTCCGCCTCTGGCGACGTGTACGGCGATGATCTTCCGTCCCGATCCGGCGACGTAGTCAGCGCAGAATTTTGGTACGATGCTGGAGCCGGAGGAAACCTCGACTTCGCCGAAGGTTTCGCCCACGGGGTTTTTGACGGTATCCAGTGAGGAGGTGAGGTACTTGAATTCGTAA
>CAYOON010000196.1:0-4229 GCA_964405595.1 uncultured Lachnospiraceae bacterium
ACTTTTTGCTTCTCAGACAAGTTCAGTTTACTTTGATTGTCTGTAAGAGTTTTTGAAATTTCTTCATCAGACAACTTCACATAATTTTGAACTGCTTTTACAATGGCGGTTACCGTTATCTCCGCGCTTCCCTTTTCCATAAAGTAAAGCCGTTCTCCCTCAAAAACTCTGCTATGGGGAATTTTTCTCCCTGCCGCGCCACGAACAACCATTGTCTTTGTTCCTGCTAATATCTTATCTAATACTTTTTCGCCTTTTTTACCTACGTTATCGCAGTACACTAAATGCACCATTTTAATATCCTCCCAAATTTGATTTATCTTATGAAGTACAGAAACGCAGTTTTGCGGTTACACCTGTTCCAGATAGGTTCCGAGATAGCTGAAATGCTCGACGTTCGCGGCAAGATCGTCCAGCAGCAGGGGGAGGGCTTCATTATAGACCGATTCCTCGATGTCGAAGTAGAACATGAACCCGAAATCGCTGCCCGGAATGGGGCGGCTTTCCAGTTTAATCAGGTTGACGCCCGCCGCCTGAATCTTGGACATGACCGAGAAAAGCGATCCCGGACGGTGGGGCAGAATCAGCACTACCGAGGTGCGGTTCGCACCCGGATAGATCTGGGGGATCGAGGATATGCAGATGAATCGGGTGAAGTTGCCGTCGCTGTTCTGTACGCCTCTTGCGAGGGTGTTCAGCCCATAGAGGGCGGCGCAATGGGCGGAGGACAGGGCGGCTTTGGTGGGATCGCCCGAATCGGCAACCATTCGCGCTGCCATGGCGGTGTTCTCGAAGGGGATGATCTTGGCGTTCGGGAATTTCTTCAGGAACTCCGAACACTGGCTGATGGCCTGCTGATGGGAGTAGATCTCGGTGATCTCCTCCATCTTCGCGCCGGGCAGGGCGAGGAAGCTATGCTCCACCTTCACCCGCACCGAACGGACGATGTTCGCGCCGTATTTGGCGACCAGATCGTAGATGGCGTTCACCGATCCCGCCGTGGAGTTCTCGATGGGCAGGATGCCGTACTCGCATTTTCCGGCGGCAACCGAGAGGAAGACTTCCTCGAAGGTTTTGTGATAGTGGATGTCGGGCAGGGAAAAGAGCTTCTCTGCGGCGATCTGGGAGTATGCGCCTTCACAGCCCTGACAGGCGACGGTTGCGCGTTTGGGGAAAAGCTTGGGGGTGGTTTCCAGCAGGCGGGTGATGGTTTCGCTATAGCGGCTTTCGCCGCCGATGATCCGGTGCTGATGGCTGCGGGAAAGATCCATAATCGACTGATAGAGGGTACGGGCGTAGACCTCGTACTCCTCGCCCACGCGTTCGGAGACCTTCTCCAGCACCTGCCGCTCTCTGCCGGCATCCAGTACGGGGAGGCCGTTGGCTTCCTTGTATTTTGCAACGTTCAGGGTGACGTCCATTCGCTTTACGAACAGGCGGCAGATTTCGTCGTCGATTTCGTTGATCTGCTCCCGTAGGACGGATAGATCGGTGAGTTCTTTGTTTTCCATGACTTCATTCCTTTATGAAACTAGCGTTTTTTCAAAAGTTTTCGCCCACCTTTTTCAAAAGGTGGCGCGGTCAAAATAAACATTGCCTACGGCAATGTTTATTGCGCGGAGCCCTCGTCGCCCGTCGCAACGGGCGAAATCCCCCACGGCGCTTCTCTTTTTGCAAAGCTTTTTCGAATCATGCGGAGCATGATTTGGGCCTATTTGGGTCAAGATAAAAAGCGTCTAACGGTTTTTGCTGTCGAACTGTCTGTCGATTAACGATCGGTTAAATCAAAAAATCCAGCAGCACAATCGCCGTAACCGCCTCAAACACGGGAACAGCACGGGGGACAATGCAGGGATCGTGCCGACCGACGATTTGCAGCTTGGTATTCTCCCCGGCGGACAGCGAGACGCTGTCCTGCTCCATGGCGATGGAGGGGGTGGGCTTGACGGCCGCCCGGAAGAGGATGGGCATTCCCGTGGAGATCCCGCCCGTGATGCCGCCGGCATGGTTGGTGGCGGTGACGACCCGATCCCCGTCCATCCGATAGGGATCGTTGTTTTCCGATCCCCGCATGGACGCGGCGGCGAATCCCGCGCCGAATTCCAGACCCTTCACAGCCGGAATCCCGAAGATCGCCGAGGCAAGGCGGTTCTCGATGCCGTCGAACATGGGATCGCCGATACCGGCGGGGAATCCCACTACGCCGCACTCCACCACGCCGCCGATGCTGTCCCCGTCCGCCCGACAGGCGGCGATCAGCTCCAGCATCCGCGCCCCGGCGGTTTCATCCAGCACCGGGAATGTGCGATCCGCGGGGACGAAATCGGCGGGCGAGAGGGTCACGGGATCGAATGCGCTGTCCTTTACGTTACCAATGGACGCGATGTGCGCGCCGACATAGATGCCGCGCCGCTCCAGAATCTGCTTGGCAATGCCGCCCGCGATACACAGGGGCGCGGTCAGTCTGCCCGAGAAATGTCCGCCGCCCCGGACGTCCTGATGTCCGCCGTACCGCAGATTCGCGGCGTAGTCGGCGTGGGAGGGACGGGGAACGTCCCGCAGACGGTCGTAGTCGGACGAGCGGGTGTTGGTGTTGCGGATGATCGCGGACAGCGGTGCGCCGCAGGTTTTTCCGTCTAATAGACCGCAGAGGATCTCGGGTGCGTCCGCCTCCTTGCGGGAGGTGGCGTATGCCCCCTGTCCGGGCGCGCGGCGCGCCATGAATGCGGCGAGGGAGTCCAGATCTACCGATTCGCCCGCAGGCAGACCGTCGATGACCACGCCGATCCCCTCGCTGTGGGACTGTCCGAAGACCGACACCTTGATTTTGTTTCCAAATATGGAGGACATGGCTTAAATCCCCTCTTTCTCGCTTATTTTCCCGCCTAAAGCGGTGAAATCTTCATAAAAACGCGGGTAGGATTTGCGTACCGCCTGCGCTCCCGTCAGTGTGGAGGCTCCCGATGCCGCGGAGGCGGCGACGGCGGCCGACATGGCGATCCGATGGTCGTTGTGGGAGTCGAAATCCCCCCCGACGGGATGCCCGCCGTAGACGGTCAGGCTGTTTTCGTCCGATCGAGAGCGGATGCCCATGGCGGTCAGCATCTCCTGCACCGTGGCGATCCGGTCGCTCTCTTTGATCCGGAGCCGTCCCACATTGGTGAATACGGTTTCGCCCTCTGCAAAGGCGGCGACAACCGACAGAATGGGGATCAGATCGGGGATGTGCGCGCCGTCCACATGAATGCCGCGCAGGCTTCCGGGCGCGACGGTGAATCGGTCGCCCTCCTGCGTGCAGATCGCGCCGAAACGGGCTAGGATGGGGAAGATCTCCTTGTCTCCCTGCAAACTGTCGGGATCCAGCCCGATGCAGGTCACGCTCTGCGTGCCGATCGCTCCGGCGGCAAGGGGGAAGGCGGCCGACGACCAGTCGCCCTCCACGGGCAGGATCCCCGGGCTGTGAAAGCCTTCGGCTGGAACGGTGAATCGGTTCCCCTCCCGCCGGACGTGTACGCCGAAGGCGTTCAGCGCGGCGAGCGTCATTTCGATATAGTGTTCGGATTCCATCTTCCCCGTGACGGTTACGGTGGACTCTGCTCCCAGAAGCGGGAGCGCGAAAAGCAGTCCGCTGATGAACTGGGAGGACACGCCGCCGTCGATTTCGTAGTCTCCGGGGGTGAGTTTTCCCCCAGCAAACAGGGGAAGTCTGCCGTTTTCGGACATTTTTGCCCCATGCGTGGACAGAACCTCATAGAGCGGGGAGAGCGGACGCTCGGGCAGTCTGCCCCTGCCGATCAGGGTAGCATCCGCGCCCAACGCGCAGGCGACGGGGAGCAGAAAGCGTTCGGTGGAGCCGGATTCTCCGCAGTCGAGGATGCCGCCGATCTTGGGGGCGGATCCGATGGGGGTTATATGGATGGAACCTCCCGCCCGGCTGATTTTGGCACCCAAAGCAGAAAGGCAGGCGAGGGTGGCGTCGATGTCTTCGTTACTGCCTTCGCAGAGAATTTCGGTCGGCTTGTCGGCCAGCGCCGCGCAGATCAGCAGTCGATGCGCCGCCGATTTGGACACGGGCGCGTGGACGATGCCGGATAATGTTGATGGAGTGATGGAGAGGATCATGGGTGAATCCTTTCAAAAAGGTAATTATAGTTAAATTACAGAGATGGAGTAACTTCAAACTTGTTAGTCCGCTTTTTCTTTTGACCAAAAAGGCCCAAAAGAAAAAG
>CAYOON010000197.1:0-4229 GCA_964405595.1 uncultured Lachnospiraceae bacterium
CTGGGCGGCGATCTGGTCAACAGCGGCAGTCTCGCGCAGGGCGACGTGATCGCACTCTACAACTATCTCTCGCAGATTCTCATTGAACTGATCAAGCTGGCGAATCTGATTATTACGATCACCAAGGCGCTTGCCTGCGCAAACCGTGTAAGCGATGTTCTGCGCACGGACGAGCCTGACGATACTGTGGAATGTGCAAGTGCGGAAAAAGATGCCGATTTCATTGAGTTCCGCGGCGTATCGCTTCGCTACAAGGGCGGATCCGACGATTCTTTGGAGGGGATCACCTTCCGGGTGAAGAAGGGCGAGACCGTGGGCATCATCGGAGGAACGGGATCGGGCAAGAGTTCGCTGGTGCATCTGATCCCCCACTTCTACGATGCCACCGCCGGGGAGATTCTGGTGGACGGAATCGACGTCAAGGCCTACGATTCGAAGGCTTTGCGGGACAGAATCGGCATTGTCATGCAGAAAGCGACGCTGTTCAAGGGGACGGTGCGATCAAACCTTCTTTGGGGGAATCCCGATGCCTCCGACGAGGATCTGTGGAAGGCGTTGGAGCTTGCGCAGGCAGCCGACGTGGTTCGCGGCAAGGGCGGACTGGATGCCGAAGTCGCGCAGGGGGGCAAAAACTTCTCCGGCGGACAGAAACAGCGTCTGACCATCGCAAGAGCGTTGGTGCGGGATCCCGAGATTCTGATTCTCGACGACAGCGCGTCCGCGCTGGACTATGCCACCGATGCCGCTTTGCGAAAATCCATCGGATCCATCGAAAGCAAACCTACCGTCTTTATCGTTTCCCAGCGCACTTCCTCGCTGATGCACGCCGACAAGATCGTCGTGCTGGATGACGGGCGCATGGTCGGGATCGGGCGGCACGATGAACTTTTGCAAAGCTGCCCTGTTTATCAGGAAATCTACTATTCGCAGTACCCAAAGGAGGTGAAGAAGCATGGCTAACCGCAGATCGGAAATCCGAACTGTTCTTCGCTATCTGAAAAGTTATCGGCTGATCATGGTATTCTCCATCCTTCTCGCCGCCCTGATCGTGGCGCTGACCCTCTATTTCCCCATTCTGATCGGACGGGCGGTCAACTGCATCGTCGGCGCGGGAGAGGTGGATTTCGAGGGCATACGGGACATCCTGATCCGAGCTGCGATCGCCGTGATCCTCACCGCTGTCGCACAATGGGTGCAGTCGATCTGCAATAACCGGATCACCTTCAACGTGGTTCGCGACATCCGGCGGGACGCCTTCAACCACATTCAGATCCTGCCCCTCTCCTATCTGGACGGACATTCCACCGGCGACATCGTCAGCCGGGTTATCGCCGACGCCGATCAGTTCGCGGACGGTCTGCTCATGGGATTCACCCAGTTTTTCAGCGGAGTGCTGACCATCGTCGGCACGCTGGCGTTCATGCTGGTGCTGAACTGGAAGATCGCGCTGATCGTCGTCATTCTGACGCCGCTTTCGCTCTTCGTGGCGAAATTTATCGCCGAGCGCACACACTCCATGTTCTTGAAGCAGTCGGAGACGCGGGGGGAACAGACTGCGTTTATCGAGGAAATTCTCAACGCGCAAAAAGTCTCCAAGGCGTACTCCCATGAGCAGCCGAACATCGAGACCTTCGACGAGATCAACGAGCGTTTGGGAAAATATTCGCTGCGGGCAACCTTCTTCTCTTCGCTGACCAATCCTTGTACGCGATTCGTCAACAACATCGTCTATGCCGCTGTAGCACTGGTTGGCGCACTTACGGTCGCAGCGGGGATTCGCGCCGGCACGCCGGACGTTTTTACGGTGGGTGCGCTGACTACCCTGCTCTCCTACGCCAATCAGTACACCAAGCCCTTCAACGAGATCACAGGCGTGATCACTGAACTGCAAAACGCACTTGCCTGCGCTTCCCGTCTCTTTGCGCTGATTGGGGAGACGCCGCAGGTTCCCGATTCCGTCGATGCCGTAGTGCTTACCGATGCCGAAGGCAACTTTTCGCTGGAGCAGGTTTATTTCTCCTATGTTCCCAAAAAGCCGCTGATCCGGGACTTCAATCTGACTGTAAAAAAGGGACAGCGGGTGGCGATCGTCGGCCCTACGGGATGCGGAAAAACCACGCTGATTAACCTGCTCATGCGATTCTATGACGTAAATAAGGGACAGATCCTCGTGGACGGCATTGATGTTCGGGAATACACCCGAAACAGTCTGCGGAAGAACTACGGCATGGTCTTGCAGGAGACATGGCTGAAATCGGGAACGATCCGGGACAACATTGTCATGGGCAAACCGGACGCCACCGACGAGGAAGTGATCGCCGCCGCCAAGGCCGCCCATGCGCACAGCTTCATCAAGCGTCTGCCGAAGGGCTATCAGACGGTCATCGGCGAGGACGGCGGATCGCTGTCACAAGGACAGAAGCAGCTTCTTTGTATCACGCGAATCATGCTCTGTATGCCACCGATGCTGATTCTGGACGAAGCGACCTCCTCCATCGACACCCGAACCGAGATCAAGATTCAGGACGCCTTCGCCGAGCTGATGCGGGGTCGTACCTCCTTCATCGTGGCGCACCGTCTGTCCACCATACGAGAGGCGGATATTATCCTCGTCATGAAGGACGGCAACATCATTGAACAGGGCGATCACGACAGTCTGCTTGCCAAGGGCGGGTTCTACGCGAACCTTTGGAACAGCCAGTTTGCGGGAGCATAGATTTCCGCATGCGAAAATAGAGAAATTTCTGAAAAATTCCCTAATTTACACAGTTTGTTCACAATTATGGGATATAATGGTTTGTAATGGAAAATTATACAACTCTGGAGGATATACAAATGCCGAAACTGAAAAAATCTGAAAAATTCGCCGGTGTGGAGGGTCCCGTCGTTACCATCGTCATGGACGGTATCGGAATCGCGCCCGCAAACGCCGGAAACGCCGTTGCGCTGGCGAATACGCCCACGCTGGATATGCTGATGGAAAAGTACCCTTGGGTACAGCTCAAGGCGCACGGCACCGCCGTGGGACTTCCTTCCGACGACGACATGGGCAACTCCGAGGTCGGACACAACGCGCTGGGTGCCGGACAGGTCTTTGCGCAGGGTGCGAAGCTGGTATCGAACTCCATCGCGTCGGGCAAGATGTTCGAGTCCGCAACCTGGATGGAGCTGGTCGGGAACGTCAAGAAATCCGGTACTACCCTGCACTTCCTGGGTCTGTTCTCTGACGGAAACGTACATTCCCACATCGACCATCTGAAGGCTATGATCGAGCGTGCCAAGGCAGAGGGCGTGAAGAAGGTCCGCATCCACATCCTGCTGGACGGCAGAGACGTGGGCGAAACCTCCGCGCTGGATTATGTTCTGCCCTTTGAGGAGTTCCTGTACGGTCTGCGTTCGAACGATTTCGACATCCGCATCGCGTCGGGCTGCGGTCGTATGAAGATCACCATGGACCGTTACGAGGCCAACTGGGCAATGGTCGAGGCCGGCTGGAAGACCCACGTTCTGGGCGAGGGACGGCAGTTCACATCGGCCGAGGAAGCCATCACTACCTATCGCAAGGAGCTTGGCGTCATCGACCAGGATCTCCCCGCGTTCGTGATCGCCGAGAACGGCAAGCCTGTCGGCACCGTCGAGGACGGCGACAGCGTGATCTTCTACAACTTCCGCGGCGACCGCGCTATCGAGATTTCCAAGACTTTTGACGCGGGCGAAAACTTCGACAAGTTTGACAAGGTCAGAAGCCCCAAGGTTCTGTACGCCGGAATGCTGGAGTACGACGGCGACCTGCACATTCCCTCCCGCTATCTGGTCAATCCCCCCGAAATCACCAACACCATGGGCGAATATATGTCGGACACCGATATTCCGATCGCTGCCATCTCCGAGACCCAGAAATACGGTCACGTTACCTACTTCTGGAACGGCAACCGCTCCGGCAAGTTCTCCGACGAGCTGGAAGTCTACGTCGAGAAGCCCTCGGACGTGATTCCCTTCGAGCAGCGTCCCTGGATGCAGTGCGCCGAGATCACCGACGCGCTGATCGAGCTGATCGAGTCAGGCAAGTACAAGTTCCTCCGGGTCAACTACCCCAACGGCGACATGGTCGGTCACACCGGCAATATGGCGGCTACCCTGATTTCGGTAGCGGCGCTGGATTTGCAGCTGGCAAGACTGCTTCCCGTCATCGACAAGGCGAAGGGCGCGGCGATCATCACCGCCGATCA
>CAYOON010000198.1:0-4226 GCA_964405595.1 uncultured Lachnospiraceae bacterium
ATCAAGAGCAAGATGGCGGCCAGAAAGGCGGAAATCCCCACTCTGACCTCCGCAGAAGTCATCGTTGACGAGAACAAGCGCGGTCTGAAGGGATCGCCTACGAAGGTTAAATCCACCTATACTGCCGAGGTGCAGAAGAACGGACAGACTATTTCCGGCGTGGAAGGCTCTGTCGCCGGCGCGCAGATCGTCGATCTTCTGTACGATGCGGGTATTCTGAAATAAGGAGGATTTGAACCATGCAGACAAAGAATCTTTGGGTATATATCGAAACGGAAGACGGCGCGGCAAAGAGCGTCGGATACGAGCTGCTGACCCCCGGCAGAGAGCTTGCTGATAAGCTGGGCGTTCAGCTGGTTGCCGTTGTGCTTGGCGAGAATGTGGAATCGGTGGCGAAAAACGCCATCGCCTACGGTGCCGATGCCGTGATCCTCGTGGAGGGCGCGGAGTACAAGGTTTACAACTCCGATGCCGCAAGCAGTGCGGTACATACGCTGATCGTGAAGTATCAGCCCGACGTGGTGCTGATCGGCGCCACCAACAACCGCCGCGATCTGGCTCCCCGTGCGGCGGCCCAGCTGACTACCGCCCTCGCCCCAGACTGCACCGGCCTCGACATCGACGCCGAGACCGGAAACCTGCTGTCCACCCGTCCCGCTTTCGGCGGAAATCTGATGGCGACCATCGTCTGCCCGGACAACCGTCCGCAGATGTCCACCGTCCGTCCCGGAACCTTCAAGAAGAGTGCCCTCGATGAGAGCCGTACCGGAGAGATCATTCGGGAGGACGTTCACATTGATCCCGCAAACATCCGCATCGAGCTTCTGGAGCGGGTGAAGGAAGTCACCGAACAGATCAATCTGGAGGAGGCCGAGATCATCGTATCCGGCGGACGCGGCATGAAGAAGCCCGAAAACTTCGGAATGCTCCGTGAGCTTGCCGATCTCTTGGGCGGATCGGTAGCGGCATCCCGTGCGGCCGTGGACGCAGGCTGGCTCCCCTCGGCCTATCAGGTCGGGCAGACCGGCAAGACCGTAGCACCGAAGGTGTATATCGCCTGCGGAATCTCGGGTGCGCTCCAGCATACCGTGGGTATGTCGGGATCGGACACCATCGTCGCGATCAACAATGACCCGAACGCGCCGATCTTCAAGATCGCCGATTATCGGATCGTCGGAGACGTGATGGAAGTGGTTCCCGCCATGATCAAGGCTGTCAAGGAAAAGAAGAATTGATCAAAAACTCCTGCGAGTAGCGCTCGCAGGAGTTTTTTTGCTTCTCTTTTGCGAAAATCTTCGAATAATCCTTGCATTTTTCGGATTTTTATGCTATATTATACTGTAAACATAAATCAAGGAGCCTAATCAATGAAAAAACTCTACATTCCCGAGGGTTACGAGAGCAAGATCTCGTCCCGCGATACGCAAAAGGCAATCAAAATCATCAAGGACACCTTTCAGTCCGAGCTTTCCAAGGCGCTGAACCTCGATCGCGTGACCGCACCGATCATCGTGACCAAGGACAGCGGTATCAACGACGATCTGAACGGCGTTGAGCGCAAGGTGCATTTTACCATGAAGAACACCAAGGGCGAAGGTGAAGTCGTCCAGTCGCTGGCAAAATGGAAGCGCATGACGCTCCATAACTTCGGCTACTCGGTAGGCGAGGGCATCTACACCGATATGAACGCCATCCGCCGAGACGACGACGTGGATAATACCCACTCGATCTTCGTCGATCAGTGGGACTGGGAAAAGGTGATTTCCCGCGAGCAGAGAAGCCTTGACTTCCTCTGCCAGATCGCCGCGAAGATCGTCAAGGTTCTCGCCTATACCAAACGTCTGCTTTCCGCCATGTAT
This sequence comes from uncultured Lachnospiraceae bacterium, assembly GCA_964405595.1. Classification (GTDB taxonomy): domain Bacteria; phylum Bacillota; class Clostridia; order Oscillospirales; family CAG-272; genus CAKSQF01. The sequence continues at coordinate 1,860 of CAYOON010000198.1, forward strand.
CCCTGCCTCGAAAATGAGATCAGCGAGGAGCTTTTCTGTATCACGACGCAGGAGCTGGAGGATCTCTATCCGAATAAAACGCCCAAGGAGCGGGAGAACGCGATCTGCAAGAAGCATAAATCGGTCTTTCTGATGCAGATCGGCGCGCCGCTGAAGAGCGGCAGAAAGCACGACGGACGTGCGCCCGACTACGACGACTGGTCGCTGAACGGCGATATTCTGATCTGGGATCCCACCCTGAACGCCGCTTTGGAAGTCTCTTCCATGGGCATCCGTGTAGACGCGGCATCCATGAAGTCCCAGCTGGAGGCTGCGAACGCTACCGAGCGGGAGCGGTTCCCCTACCATCAGGGCATTCTGACCGACACATATCCCCTCACCATCGGCGGCGGTATCGGACAGTCGCGGATCTGTATGCTTGTGCTTGAAAAGGCGCATATCGGCGAGGTACAGTTCTCCATTTGGCCGGAGGATATGCGTACCGAGTGCAGGGAAGCGGGAATTCCGATTCTTTGAGATTATTCGATTGATACTTTCAGGTTTTCGTATTTTTTACGAAAACCTGAAAAATTTTTCGAAAAACTGCAAATATTTTACCCTCTCCTGCGACTAATTAGGGTGAGACGGACAATCTGCCGCGGATTTCACGGCGCCGGAAGGCGGCGGGTGCTGTCTGAATAATATTTGAAAAGGAGGTTACCGTCATGGATTCCGAGTTCATTTCCGAATATTTTGATGCGCTGCACGATTATGCCCTGCGTAAATGCGGCGAGCTGGATCTTGCGGGCGAACTGGTGCAGGACACGATGGAAGCGGCTCTTGTCTATTTGAGCAAGGGCGGAACCATCGAAAACCCCGCATCCTTTCTGAAAACCGTACTTAACCGCCGATATAACCAGTATCTGCGGGAAAAGTACCGAAACCGCACCGATTACAGCGATCGGATGGATATGCTGTCCGAACGAAGAACGGAAGAGCGGTTCCCCGAGTACGAGGCAGTCCGCAGAGAGGTCAGCCGATTGCAGACCATGTACCGGGAGGTTATCGTTCGGCACTATATGAGGGGGCAGAGCGTGGAAACCATCGCAAGTGAGATGAACATCCCCAAGGGCACGGTGCTGACCCGCCTGCATCAAGGGAGAAATCGGATCAAGGACGGTATGACAAGCAGTATGGAAAAGTATACACAGTCGAGCTACGATCCTAAATGGGTGCGTATGGGAATCAGTGGAGGGACAAGCTACAAGGGAGAGCCTTTCAATCTTGTAAATAGCCTGATTACGCAGAACATCCTGATTGAGGCTTATGAAAAGCCGCTGTCGGTGCAGGCTCTGGCGGACAAAATGGGCGTTGCCTGCGTTTATATCGAGGAATTTGTGAACAGGCTGATTCAGGGCGAGCTGATGGGCAGAACACTCGGCGGACTTGTCTATACGCGGTGCTTTTTGATTCCCGCATCCAAAGATAAAGGCGATATTCCGGCACAGGAAAAATGCGCAAAGGAAAATATCGATCGTATCTGGTCAGTTTTCAGCGCGGAATTCGCACCCATGAAAGAAACCGCCTCCTGGAAAGCACTTCGCCCGAAACAGCAGATTATACTGACGATTTCCACCTTACAGCGAGTACTCTCCGAGACGGCATGGTCGTTTTCCGATTCTGCGAAATACGAGAATTATCCCGAACGTCCGAACGGCGGAAAATGGTATGCAATCGGTACGGTATTCGATCACGATGAGAAAATTCCCGCCCGGTATGATAGCTCCGGTCCGTTGCATCAGCACAGCGCGTCGCTGCCGAGGGAAGTCTATATGACCGATTTCCAGAGTGCCTTCGGTGATGCCCATTGGATATACAGCCGCGATTCGGAACAGGTTCTACAGCTTTATTATAGCCTGATTCCGCCGCAGACTTCGCCTTTGAATGCCAGTCTTGTGGAAATGATCCCCGAGCTGAAAGCTCATCACATCCTGACCGAGGATGAAACAGGTGCGGCGATTCTGGACATTCCCTATATCACCACCGAGGATGATGCGGTTTTGGGCGGCTGCATCAGCCGGATGACCGATCGGCTGAAAATCGAGCTGACCGAGCCGCTGCAAAAGCTGATCGCGGATACCGTTCACGATATACCCGACTATGTGGACGGAAGGGAGGATTTCCTGCACTACGGCGCAACCGGAGCATTCGCTCTTGCCTGCTGTTACGAGGCGGTGGAAAGCGGGAAACTGCCCTGTTCGTACAAGATTGGCGAACTGCCGCTGATTGTGGTACGTTATCCCGGCAAGTAAACGTAAAAATACAGGATCCCGTTCTTTGGGATCCTGTTTCTTATGAGTTCCGGATGGCATCCAGTACGGCGGCGAC
>CAYOON010000199.1:0-3786 GCA_964405595.1 uncultured Lachnospiraceae bacterium
CCATCGTTTGATCCAAACCTTTCAAATTATTAGTCAGTGATGATCTTCACACTCTTGATCGTGATCGTTTCCAGCGGACGGTCACTGTTCGCGCCGACTTCCACGGCGGCAATCTCATCCACAACGTCCATGCCCTCGGTTACACAGCCGAACGCCGCGTAACTGCCGTTGAGATCGGGTCTGTTGGCAAGCATAATGAAGAACTGCGATGTAGCACTATTGTAGTTGTTGCCCACTCTCGCCATGGAAATCACACCCCGGACGTGACTGATTCCGTTCGATACTCTGTTGGCCGCGAATTCTCCCTTAATCGTTTTCTGATCGGGATTACTGTAGCCATCCCCATCGGGATCTCCGCCCTGAATCACGAATCCTGCCGCGACTCTATGGATCGTCAGCCCGTCGTAGAAGCCCGTGTTTGCCAGATCCACGAAGTTTTGCACCGTAATCGGTGCCGCGTCCGGATAAAGATCCAGTTTTACAGTGCCGAAACCTTTGAAAACGATCTCCGCCTTGATAATCTTCCCGAAATCATGGGAATAGGGGCTGTTATAGGCTACACTTACAGGATCCGAGGATCCGGGATCGTCGCTTTGCTTCTCGCAGCCCGCAAGAAAAGCCGATACGAGGCAAAGGGCTGTCAGCAGTGCCGCAGCCCTTTGGATGATTTTCGATATTTTCCGATTAGTCAGCATCGTAAACATAATTCTGAAGCATGATGTTGAGATTTCCGTTGAGGGTCCGCAGATCGTCCAAAAATTCCTTCTGATTGATACCCTTCTTGAAGGAGATCTGGAAGGTCAACTCGAACATGGTACCGAAATTGCTGGACTTTACCTTCTCCAGATTCCAATTGCTCGCGTACTTTCCGAACACCTCGTCGAATACGCCGACATAGTTCAGACTCTCGGGGATGGTAATCTTCAGGCTCATCCGGGGTACACGGGGCGTACCGAAGCTGATCAGACTCAGCACGATCATCACGACACAGATCACGGCGGTCAGAAGGAGTCCTGCAACGACCAGACCGGTTCCGCAGGCAATACCTGCGCCCAGTGCGCCGATGACCAGCGAAAGATCCCTCGGATTGCTATGGGTGGTACGGAAACGGATGACCGAGAAAATGCCGGCAATGGACAGACCGGTTGCCCAGCTGTTGTTCCCGTTCAGCACCAGAACGATCACCGCCAGAATCGTGGGAAGCAGGATCATCGTGGTGGCAAAGCCTCTGGAATAGCCTTCCGCACGGTTGACAAACATATACATCAGGGCGAACAAAATTCCGCAAAGCAGTCCTGCGCCTACAATTTCAAGGAACAGGAGAACGGTGAGCTGATCTGTTGTCTGAAAAATCTTATCAATAATATACATCTTTATTCCTCCGATTCGATACGGTTCAAGGCATTCCTGCCTTTGAGCCGGTATTCATATTCTTTTCCGTATTTTGAGAAGCTGCTGTTGAAGATCCTGTTCTCAGACAGGAATCTGGCGAGCCACATGGGCATCGTATTGGGGATTTTGATTTCCATCAGGATCTTCCCTTCGGGAAGGATTGCATCCCCGCCGAGTCCGTACTCGAAGGTGGGATGATCGTGACGGGTCAGGATGTTCTTGTCGAAGGTGACCCGAAGTTCGGGATCCTCCTTGCCGAACATGGCGATCCGGTCGTAGGAGATAAACACCGACGGAGCCAGCCCCGGATAGCGGACGAACATCTGCTCAATTTCTTTGGCAACCTGCACATTTATGTAGGAATCGTCCTTCAAAATCGGCGCTTTTCCCGTGGCGGTCAGCTCCTTGGCCTCGCCGTACCGCATGACCACTCGCCGCTTGGTGACGCACCCCTTATACTTCTGCTTGATCTCGAAGAAGACATTGGAATCGTCGTTTTCCGGCGGAAAGTAGGAACGCAGCCGGAGCTTTTCCTTGTACAGGGGCTTGTCGGTAGAACGACCGATCAGCAGGTTTTCCGGGGTATCATAGTAAACATTCAAGAGACCGTAGACCTTTTCGTCCACGCAGTATTTATCAAATACCATGGAGTCCTGAAGGAAGTCAACGACCTTTCGGTACTGATCCATATCCAGCATGAACTTTTTCTCGTATCGCTTGAAAACCGAAATCGGCAAAAAATCTCACCTCCACACGCATACCGTGCGCATACGCTTTCTCTGATTTCACAGGTTTGCGCTTAACCGGAAATCTGATGTCTTTCGAGAAAGTTAGTGCAAAAAATGAACGGCAGATTAAACTGATGGGTCTATTATATAGGGTATATATGAATTCCGTGTGAACATTTGGAGAAAAATCCAAAAAAATCAGGCGGAATCTTTGCGGATTCCGTCAGATTTTTTATTATGCGTCAAATTCCGGCGACGGCTTTGAGATAATCCTCAAAGCTTTCGTACTCGGGGTACTGATCGCTGCCTTCGGGAAGCGTCACCTTTCCGGCGTTGGCACCGGCGGCGTTCACGGTCAGCGTATATTCGGTAGACACGGCGAAGGACATCGGATCGGTCATTTCCAGCGAAACGGCGGCGTTCAGACTCTCAAGCATTCCGGTCGCGCTGATCGTCAGGGTGACATCGCAGGACATCAGCTGTGCGATTCCGGCAAACAGCGTGCCCAGAGACTCCAGATCCACATCGCCCTCATCGGTACCCAGATCTCCGAGGGATCCAAGCAGGATTTCGACCAGTTTATCCGCCTGCATACCCTTGCAGACGATCTGCGAGCGGCCGCCCTCCAGTTCGACATAGTTAACCTCCCGGAAGATCAGGCCCAGTTCCTGTCCGTCGAAGTTGAACATTCCCATATTGACCATGGCGTTGATCGCGAGGATTGTTTCCAGATCCAGTCCCTGCTCGGTGAGGGCTTCTTCCGTCATGGCGATCTTCGCCGACGACTGAACAGGACTGCCCGACTCGTCGGTGCGGCTCGACTGATAGAACCAGCCATCTTTGAAGGCAAGGTAGCTCCATTCGGTATAGGTAACGTCGGAGAGGGTTCGATTGGTATCGGTTTCCACGGCGTAGCTGTAGCTGTCCTCACCTACGTTCAGCTGAATGTGGACGTTCTGCTCCTCCTGCTGACTTTCCGCGCCTATGGCATACACCGATTTGGAGGTCACATTTGCGTCAAGGCCGGTAGAGTTGGACAGATTCCCCATAACCAGATTCCAGATCGCGGAGGGGGTCATTCCTTCGAAGATACCACTTCCCAATTGGGGCGTATCCGGGGAGGAGGTCGGGGTTGTCACCGCTTCCGAAGTTACCGTAGTTTCCGGGGGTTGTTCGGTCTGAACGGATGTTGTGGTGGTGTCCCCGCCGGCGGTCGTTCCTTTCGTTTCGACGGAATCTTCACCGTTGCAGGCGGTCAGCGCAAATACGAGCAGCAGGCTGACAGCGGTGAGCCAAAATTTCTTCATATTCATCAAAGTCCTTTCAATTCTTACGTTCGGATCGCAATCCGATCCGTCTGTATTGTAGCAAAAAAATGCCTGTTTGTCAAGATCAGCCGTGAAAATGGATGAAAATTCACAATTCCTATATAAATTCGAAACCGGGAGAGCCGAACGACTCCCCCGATCCCTTTTATTCTTTATGCTTCGTGATCGGTATCCAGAGTTCAATATAGCGGGACTGATTCAGCTCCGTATCTCCGTACTTATAGTACCAATGGCTCACCGATATTTCGGGTGCCTCTGCCAACTCATAGCCCGAGGACGGCAGCCATTCGCTTACTGCCTTTCTGCGAAGATCCTCGAACAGCATGGTGGGATACCTC
>CAYOON010000199.1:3796-4201 GCA_964405595.1 uncultured Lachnospiraceae bacterium
GTCTCGCAAATCAGATATTGACCCGCGGGTACCGTGATTTTCTCAAATCGCTTTGCTTCCTCCCTGCCCAGCTCCTTCTCCAGATTCTCCGTACACCACGGATCGAGCATGGCGGCGATGTAGAAATCATAGCCGTCATCTCCAAATCCGGTCAGAATGCTGTATCCGGTGTCGAGATCACGGGACAGTCCCTTTAGAATATACTGATTTGCCCGGGTGGAAAGATAGAAATCCATTTCCTGCTCTTTGCGGTCTGCCGGGTTACCGGTAAACCGCCTTTTGTAGCCCGTGAAAATCATTTCGGGCTTCTTTTCGATTCTGTAGTTCATTTGATTACCGCCTTACAGTGTAAATTTCAGTACAAGACGGGAGAAGGACTTCAGACTGCCGCCCCTTCGCGCCTGC
>CAYOON010000200.1:0-4174 GCA_964405595.1 uncultured Lachnospiraceae bacterium
TACGAATACTTCTTCCTCAATATCGGTATTGATTTCAATATTCTTCTGCTCCCACACGTTCTCGAACTGCAAGAGGAACTCGCACAGTTGCTCTCCGAGGTTATAGATCCGCTTGTCCGGGTAAATCTGCTGATTCTCCAGCTTATTCAGCTTCAGTATGTTGGTGATCAGATCCGCCAGCCTGCGGGACGATTCGGTGATCGCATTCGAGTATTCCAACCGCGTTTCCTGCGGCAGATCGGGGCTTTGGAGCATTGTTCCGTAGTTCTGCATAACCGCCAGCGGGGTTTTCAGCTCGTGGGACACATTGGCAATGAAATCGGCGCGCAGAGTCTCCACGCCCGACAGTTCCTCCGCCATCTTGTTGAAATAATTGATGATCACATCGTAGCCGTCCATGCTGCCGAAATTTTTCAGCGGCGGAATTCTTGCGGAAAAGTCGCCCTTGGTGATCTTCTCCGCGGCTTCGATGATATGCCGGACGGGACGCTCTACCTGAATTCTACGCCGGATGGTGTCGGCAACCGTTCCGACCAAGGTCAGAAACAGGACGTTCAAAAAGGTCAGAATTGCCGCCGGGCGAATCTGCTCTTCGGTAAGCGTAAAACCAGTCGTATGCGTCATCACATGGAGAAAAACCAGAAAGGAACAGGTAACGATGAAAGCCGCGAGGCAGAAGAAGTAAAATCCGCTCCGCAGCATGCTCCACGCCCTTTTTTTGTGTACGCTCCTTCGCTTCTGCCTATTCATTTTAACACCGCCTTATATCCCAATCCGTGAACGGTGACGATCTCGAAGTCATCGCAACCCGAAAACTTGTCCCGCAGTTTCGTCATATAGACGTCTACGGCTCTGGGGGCGGTATTGGAATCTATATCCCAGAATTCGTCCATGAGTTGGGTACGGGTAAAGGTCTTTTTCGGATAGGACAGCAGTTTATACAGGATGTTGAACTCCCGCACGGTCAGCGGGATTTCCTCCCCGTCCAGAATGGCGGTGCGCTCGTCGGCATCCAGTATCAGCTTGCCGATCTCAAGTCTGTGACTGCTGGCGATCTTCGCCCGACGGAGCAGCGCGCCGATCCGCAGGAACATCTCATCCAGATCCACGGGCTTTACCATGTAATCGTCAATGCCGATGCGGTAACCCCGCTGTTTGGCGGCAAAATCATCTCTGGCAGTCATGAACAGGATGGGAATCTCTGCGTTCAGCTCCCGAACCGTCTTGGCGAACTCAAATCCGTCGATACCCGGCATCATAATGTCGGAAAGGATCAGATCAAAGGTGTTATTGTACATTGTATCGTAAGCGTCGTTTGCGTCGAGACATCCGATCGCCTTGTATCCGTTCTGATCCAGATAGGAACAGACGGTGCGGTTCAGCTCGCGATCATCTTCTACCACTAAAATCTTGAACATTGTGCGATCCTCCGATCTTTTTTACGATTCTAACATACAAATGTTAAAGTTTTGTTTACGTTATCCCAGAAATTTTGAAGATTGTGGCTATTACACATTTTTTTCAAAACAGCATTCTCTCCATATACTCTGCGACAAAGACTGGGTTGGACGCAAGTTCCACGATTTCCGCTTCTCTAGCCATGGATTCGCACACCGGGCGCAGTTCTGTCGAGAGCAGCAGCATGGACGCGCCGACCAACGCGGCGTTTCCGATCACCCGAACGCGGGACACAAGTTCCTCGGGCAATAGCCCGATTCGCCCGGCATTTTTGACATCCAGATAGCTGCCGAAACCGCCCGCTATGCAAAGGGTTTTCACATCGCCGCAGGAAAGTCCGGCTGCATGCAGCAGCGTGCGCATTCCGGCGTGGATGGCACTTTTCGCCAGCTGTACCGCACGGATGTCCTGTCCTGTTATGGTTACGGGTGAAAGAATCACGGTGGGATCGTCCTCCAGATAGCCTGTCTCGTCCAGTGTTTCGGTCTCCAGCAGGCATGCCACGGCATCAACCAGACCGCTCCCGCAAAGTCCGGCGGGAGCCTTGTCGCCGATTACATGCGCGTCGAGACTGCCGTCGGGCGTCAACCATACGCGGTCAATGGCTCCGGGCTGTCCGCCCATACCCATGGAGATTCCCGCTCCCTCAAAGGCGGGGCCGGCGGCGGTGGAACAGGCGTAGAGCTTCTCTTTCTGCCGCAGGATCATCTCGCCGTTGGTTCCGATGTCGATCAAAAGTCCCGTTTCGGTCGATTTACAAAGATCCGACGCAAGAAGCGCGGTTATGACATCGGCACCCACGAAAGCGGCCGCACACGGGGGAAGATAGACGGCGGTTTCAGGAGAAAGGGCGGTCAGCCCCAACTCCCCTGCCGGAATGGTCTCCCCGAACAGGCGGTTTGCCCGGAAGGGAGCGTGCGTCAGCGGCTCTGTGTCGGTGTTTGTAAGCAGGTGGAGCATGACGGTGTTGCCCGTGATTACCGCGCCATCGATCGCATCCGCTGAAATTCCCGCTTTTTTCGCCAGATTGTACAGCATCCGATCCACGGTTTCGCGGATTACCTGCGCGATTCGTCGGGCGTTTCCCGCCATCGCCGCCTCCATGCGGGTGATCACGTCAGCACCCCATGCCGACTGCCGATTGAGATCGCTTTCCTCGGCGAGCAGACGTCCGTCCCGGTCATACAGCCGGGCGGCGACCGTGGTGGTTCCGATGTCCACGGCGGCGCCGTAGGACGCAAAAGCGGGAGCAAGTGGGAAATCGGGCATTTCTCCGTCACCACGGATCTGTCCTTTTTCACTTACTCCCTTGGTAATAACGCTGCAATCGCCGAAAACCGCCGTGCGGCAGGCAAGGCGGATTCCTTTGTTTATTTCCTCCGCCGTCAGAGTATGCAGCTCACTCTCCGACGGCGGATTTACTGTACCCAGAACGGTTACCAGACATTTTCCGCACTTTCCGTGCCCGCCGCAGGGCATATTTCCCTGCCCGATTTCGGTCAGAAGCGTGCCGAGATTCGTTCCGACCGGACATTTATACGGCTGTCCGTTCACCGTTACCGTTATCTGCTTGTTCTCCATAATTTTTCCCGCTGATGGGTATCCTATCTGTCAAATAAAACCGCGCCGAAATAGGTTACGGTATTCTGTCCGTTGATGTACTTCATCCCGGCGACCGGTGCCAGCTTTGACACGTTGACGCCGTAGGTTTCCAGCGAGGATATAGCCTTATCGGGATGGCGGCAGGGCTCATTTGTCCGTTTGGCGCAAACCTCGCAGACCCTGCACCCTCCTGCCCCCAGATGCAGCACTCGGGACAGCGGCAGATCGGCAACCTGATCCCGCATGGCAAGGATCAGCCGATTATGGCGGTTGCCTGCCTCCATCATTCCCTCAAAATCGTAGCTGTCCTCCAGATCGGAGACGGTCTGGTAGACCAGCGCGTATTGATAGCTTTTCAGCCTGTCCATCAGCTCGTGAATCTCTCCGGCATCCGGCGGACAGGTCCAGTTTTTCCCGTAGTTTCCGCAGGCGTTGGACTCGCAGAGCGTCCGGAAGGAGGCGTCCACCTCGATGTCCGACACGGCGATCACCGACGCACGGGAAGCGCCCAGATCGAGGGCGAGCCGGGTCAGGCGCTCAAAAAGGGCGTCATCTGCCATAGAATTCCTCCACCGCATCAAAAAAGGCGCGGATATTGTCCCAAGGGGACATCGGCGGAATGTCACAGCCCGAAGAAATCACGAAATTCGGGTGGGAACAGCACTTTTCCATCACCGACAGCGTCGCCTGACGCACCGATTCGGGTGTGCCATTCCGGAACGCGGTTACGGGATCCACATTTCCCATCACGATCACGTCGGAGGGCACCTTTTCCAGCATCTCTGCCATATCGATGGCATTGCCGAAGTGATAGGCAGCGGCACCGGTCGCGAGAATCGAGTCGATCATGCGGATGGTGTTGTTTCCGCAGTTATGGTAGATCACCGCAAAGCTGTCGTCTTGTACGGCATCCACGATCTTGCGGACGTAGGGTTCCGAAAATTCTTCCGCCAATGCGGGTGAAAGAAGTCCGGTCACAGGTTCCGCCATGACGATTCCGTCGGCGCCTGCCTCCTTGTACGCCTTCGCATATTCGATCAAAAAAGCGGTTGCCTTCTCCAATACGGTATGCACCATGTCCGGCTCGTCGTAGCAGTCCATCATGATTTCGGTC
>CAYOON010000201.1:0-4169 GCA_964405595.1 uncultured Lachnospiraceae bacterium
ATTGACTACACCGAGGGCGTCAAGGACGACGCTACCTTCAACGATCTCTTCTCGATCAAGGATTACGCCGACCTGTTCAAGGGCAAGGAGCTGAATTATGAACACAGCTTCGAATACACCGTAACCGAAGAAGACGTCAAGACCAACAAGAAATACGAGGACTATGTCGGCAGATCCTTCACTGTGAAGCTGACCGTCACCGAGATCACCAGCCTGCCCGAGTGGACCGACGAGCTGGTTTCGGAGTATACAAGCGAGACCTACAAGACCGTTGCCGAGTTTGAAGAGTATCTTCGCAAGAGCATCATCGCACAGCAGGCGTTGGAAGCTATTCTGGACGAAACCGTAGTGAACTCCTGGCCCGAGCGCGAGCGCGACAAGATCTACAAGCAGTATGTAGATACGCTGGTCACACAGAAGCTGGGCGCCGATCCCTCCACCATGACCCAGCAGGCAGTTGACGCCATCTTGACCGACGAAGTATATGCCGCTATTTACGACCAAGCTGCGAAAAATACGCTTACACAGCTCAAGCAGACGCTGGTTTACGAGTATCTGTTCAAGGAGTACGACATCAAGCTGTCCAACAAGGAGTACAAGGAGAAGCTGGCAGCAGAGTATAAAGCGAACGCTTGGTACTACGCTTACACTACCAATTATACCGTAATCAGCGAATCCACCCTGGAATCCTATATCGGTAAGGACAACCTGATGTTCCAGTTCAAGGCAAACAAGCTTGCCGAGGTTCTGGGAGACTACGTCACAATCGACGAGGCGAACTGATCATTACAGCAAAAACCGGAATTCGAGCATATAACTCGAATTCCGGTTTCTTTTTTCTTATTAAGCGCGGTTACAGTTCCCTACTCCGCTTCATGCAGATTTCGTTTCGCTGTCAGACAGATTCATTTTGTTTTTCAGCAGTTTCAGCGACCATAGATAAAGAACTACGCATAGAATCCCATGAATTGCCGCCAGAGTCAGTACCATAAAGACGATCGCACGATCGCCGCCGATCAAACCGGCCGAAATTGACGCAATCAACGCAGTTGCGAGAATAATGGCGGAACTGATCAGGCAGTATATCCCCACCGACGCTGCCACCGGATGCTTTTTTGCGGCAGTCAGTCCCCGAACGGTCGAAAAATATGACTGGATTACGAAACGGATCAGTTGGAGAAGAATGAGCAAACCGATTAAATTCGAAATAAGGTTAGAAGAATCGGACGACCCTGCCGCTTCCCGAACAATTTCTGCGCTCTCCGCGGCTTCCTTCGCTTCGAAAGCACCAGAAAGCGGAAAACTTATGATAAACACGGTAGTCACTGTCACCACTGTTCCGAGCAACATGCAGACGCAGCCGGTAATCACCTTTGACGCCAGATACTGATTCTGCGTCGCGGGAGCAAGGATTCGATAACCCTCGGTCTTCAGATCGGTATAGAGGTTCGTGCATACCGGTACCATCCACACAACAACACAGACGTACATTGCGCAAACCGCTACAACCGCCAATATAATGTAGATAATCGAAAAATATCGCTCGATCTTCGACTGATTCACCAGTCTCCAGTAAAGCAGATCAAACAGTCCCGCAGACAGCAGAAGTATCCCCCAGAACGGCCAAGTATCTCGAATCAACCGCTTGAAATCGTATTTCAACAATCTGAACATCTATATACCTCCTTCAACAGGTTTCGAAAATCCCGGGCTTTCCGCCCGGGATAAATCTATGCGTCTATTTCTGTTGTGCATGCTGCGCAAGGAAGATTCCGATCACCGCACCGATGAGAATGCAGCCGGGGACGCTCATGGAGACCAGCATCATTCCCGAAACCTCGGCAGTCCTTGACAGGCTGAGCCAGAATCCCAGCGCGCCGACGCCAAGTCCGATCACCAGCCCGATCACCGCGCCGATCAACGCATAGCGGCGGATTTTTTCCTGTGAATTGTTTTCCATCTTTTTATCGAGCCTTTCTTCGGTCGCTTATTGCAGATTCAGCTTGTTCTTGAGTCTTTGCAGCGACCAGAAGTACATTCCTACGCACAGCAAGACATTGATGATCGCCATCAGCAGGAAATCCGCAGAAACATTCGTCGTGGAAAACGAATAGATAGACGAATAGCCGACATTAAAGAAGGAAGTAATGATGTTAGTAACAATACCGGTAAGATACCAAAAGCCGATGGAAGCGGCTACCTTGTGATTTTTCGCAACGGTACAGCCCATAACAATCGCAAAATAGATCTGCATCACGCTACTGACCAACGATGTCAGCCCATACAGCAGAGCGGAGAGAATCACGGAGAAATAATAGGACGACGATTCAACGCTATCGGGAGCGGTGATTTCCCCCGCCACTTCCCCAAAGGAGAAGCCTATCGAAAGCAGATAGATTCCCACGATCGCAAACAGCGATATAAGCAGCATGCAGACCGATCCGGCGATCAACTTGGAGGCAAGAATCTGATTCGGGGTCACGGGAAGCGTGAAGGTCAGATAGCCCTCATCCGTCATCAGATTTTTATAGAAATGATTGCAGATCACCGCAAACGCTGCCAGACAACCCGCAAAAATTCCCAGCATCAGAACAAAGCTCAAAAGCGTGTAGGGAACGAACAAGTGCTCTTCCAGCTGCGAAGGGTTCGCAATCCGCCATCTGATCAGATCGAAAAGTCCGGCGGACAGCAGGATCAATCCGCAGCAGGGCAGAACCCATTTAAACAGTCGCTTGAAATCATAGCGCATCAGCGTGGATAACATCTGAACACCTCCCTGAACAGCTCGTCGATAGATTTGCCGTATTCGGCTTTCGCGTTCTCCACCGAATTATACATCATCACCGAGCCTTGGTTGATGAAGACAAATTCGTGCAGCACCGGTTCAATATCGGTGATCAGGTGGGTGGAGATCAGCACCGTGGCGGCGGGATCGTAGTTGGTCAGCACCGTATCCAGAATGAAGTCTCTGGCGGCGGGGTCCACGCCCGCGATCGGCTCGTCGAGGATGTACAGCTTCGCCCGTCTGGACATGACCAGAACCAGCTGAACCTTCTCCTTATTTCCCTTGGACAGATGTCCCAGCTTGGCAGTCGGCGAAACCTGAAGGGTCGTCAGGAGCTTCTCCGCTCTTGTCCGGTCAAAATCGGCGTAGAAGTCGCCGAAATAGTTCAGGCATTCGGTTACCGACATCCAGGAGGGAAGATAGGTTCGCTCGGGCAGATAGGAGACGATCGCCTTACTTTCGGCTCCGATGGGGAGCCCGTCCACCGTCACCGATCCCGTCGTGGGGGTCAGCAGCCCGGCAGTCAGCTTGATCAGCGTGGTCTTTCCGGCACCGTTGGGACCTAAAAGTCCGATAATCTTCCCCTTGGGCAGAACCAGATTCACGTCCCGCAGAGCGTAGCTCGTTCCGGTATACACCTTGCTGAGGTTTGTGCATCGTAAAATTTCATCCATAATTGTAAACCTGTACGCTTTCCTTTCATTGGTTGTTTTGATAAAATCATGGAACATGATTTTTATCATTATACATGATTTTTTCCGATCTGTCAAGAGACACTTCCTTGAATTTACATTTTATTATCAATCGTCATTCTGCTCACTTTTAACGGCTGAAAATACGAAATTTTATGCAGGTTTTTCCGGCGTTTTTTCCAAAACACCTTGCATTTTCGGGGAAAATCGTGTATAATATTCGGTGAAAACACGGCAATCGCCGAAATTGTGAACAAAATGTATATTTTTGCACTTTCCTCTTGACTTTTCCGGCGGAATGGTGCATAATTATACAGCATTCAATGTATATTTATAGATTCGCAATTTGGAGGGTATAAAAAATGGCTAACAAAGAGATTAAGAAGGTTGTACTGGCATACAGCGGCGGACTGGATACTTCTATCATCATTCCGTGGCTGAAGGAAAACTATAACAACTGCGAGGTTATTGCTGTATCCGGCGACGTCGGACAGGGCACCGAGCTGGACGGTCTGGAAGAAAAGGCTATCAAGACCGGCGCGTCCAAGCTGTATGTGCTGGATCTCAAGCAGGATTACATCGAAAACTACATCTGGCCCTGTCTGAAGGCGGGCGCCGATTACGAGAGCTATCTGCTGGGCACCTCCCACGCCCGTCCCTGCATCGCAAAGGCTCTGGTGGACATCGCCGTC
>CAYOON010000202.1:0-4155 GCA_964405595.1 uncultured Lachnospiraceae bacterium
AAAACAATAAGCCCGCTGAAATCAAGCATTCTGCCTGATTACGGCGGGTTCTATCCAATTCAAACTAACGATTTCCCGCCGACTTCATCCCGTCGGCATCTGCACGGAACATGTGGGGGTAAAGTCCTGACGGGGGGAGCAGAGACTTGCGGATGCCGACGGCGGCAGCCAAGTGAAAGGGGAGCGCGAGGGGGAAGAGTGTTCGGCGTTTGAGATCATTCTTCCCCCTCGCTTCCCGCTAACTAACGATCACCACCGCGCAATAAACAGGAGCACATAACAAAAAATCTGCGAAAAAAACAAGCACTTATGCCCGTTCCAAACCGGGTTCCCTCAGTTGACCAAAAAAGGGCAGAACTAACGAGTTTGCGCATTCTAATAGACTGCCGCAAAGTAACCGAACTTTCCAGACCCCTTATCCTATCCTAATGTGTTTCAGCAGTACCGTTTTGACGTTCCGCCGTCAGATATTCCTTGGGGGTGATCCCCTCGAAACGGCGGAAGGTGTTGATAAAGTGCGAATCATCGCAAAATCCGCATCGCATAGCTACCTGCGACAGGGTCATATCCTCCGTGTTCAGCAGATGCTTCGCGTGATTGATCCGCGTCAGCAGAATATACTGCTTCACCGTCATGCCGGTATATTCCTTGAAATCGACCGCCAGCTTGGCGCGGCTGACGAAGAACTGCTTCGCCAGACCCTCCACCGTCATCTCCTGCTCGCAGTTGTCGGCGATGGAAACCAGCACATCGCTGATATAGCTGTGCTTTTCCAGCACTGTACGGATCCTGCCGGGGGCGACCGTCGAAATAACCTCATCCAAAAGGAGCGTCAGCAGAATCTCGCAGCCGCGGAAGCGGTTCTTCGCGAATCTGCGCTCCAGCTCATCAAAAAGCGGATCCAGCCGCCGTACATCCTCGGATTCCAGCGTAAGGTAGGACATACAGCCGAAAAATACCTTCTGAAACTCGGGTATCCATCCCCGCAGCCGTCCTGCCAGCTCCTTATTAAAATAGACGATAAACCGCTCGTACATTTCGTCGCCCTCTACGGACGCCCGATGCAGCATGTACGGCTGATGCAGGATCAGCGCAGGTCCATTCAGCTCCACCGTTTCGGTGTTGCTGGTCACGAAGGCATGCCCGCTTCGGATATACAAAAGCTCATAATCCGAATGGCTGTGATAAAAGGGCATATGCAGGCTCTTCGACCGGTTGTATTCCACCCGAATCGCCCGGTGCATCATATTTATATTGACTTTTTCGTAATATTCCATGGGTAATTCCACCTCTAGTCCGGCAGAGGACTCTCTTTGTACGTTTATATTAGCACAAAATCCCGCCGATGTCAAGTGAAAAGTTATTTATTTTTGCCAAATCTTGACAATCGGAATTTCTATGATATAATAAATGTAACAAGCGTATTTATGGAGGTATTACTATGTATCAGCGTCTTTCCGACGTGCTGACCGGAGCCGAAGCAAACTACATGCTTCCTTTCTACTGGCAGCACGGCGATCACTATGACACCATTCCCGCCGAGGTGGAGCGCATTTACCAGAGCGGCGCGCGGGCATTCTGCGTGGAATCCCGCCCCCACAGGGATTTCTGCGGCGATGGATGGTGGCACGACATGGATCTCATCCTTGCGGAGGCAGAAAAGCGGGGCATGAAGGTCTGGATCCTCGACGACGACCACTTCCCTACCGGTCACGCCAACGGACAGATCGCCAAATCCCATCCCGAGCTGCGGAAATGGCAGCTTGTCGAGCGTCATGTAGACGTGATGGGACCGCTCACTGACGCGCTCCTGATGGCGGGCGGAACCAACGACGATCACCGCCTTCTCGCCGTCTACGCCTATCCGCGCGTAGCATCGGCGGACAGCGTCGGCATTGAGGACTGTCGTCCGGAGCCGATCGAGCTTACCGATCGGATTCAGGGGAATTTCCTGCACTTTTCCCTGCCGGAAGGCTGCTTCCGGATCTTTTTCCTGTACAAATCCCGGCACGGCACCGATCAGCGTGACTATATCGACATGCTGAACGAGCAGTCGGTGCGCGTGCTGATCGACGCGGTATACGAACCCCATTTCGCGCACTATGGGAAGCATTTCGGCAACACTATCGCCGGATTCTTCTCGGATGAACCCTCCCTCGGAAACGGCTGGTACGGCCCCCACTCGGTCGATCGCGGCATGTATGACCAGCGTGTCGGGATGCCCGGGTTGGCGCTTCCGTGGAACGACCGGATCCTGTACATGATGTCCGACGCCTTGGGCTTTGACGCCCGTCCCTATCTTCCCGCGCTGTGGTTCGGCATGGGCGAACACACGACCGCCGTCCGCCACGCCTACATGGACGCCGTTACCAAGCTCTACCGGGACTGCTTCACCCGACAGCTCGGCGATTGGTGCGAGTCCCACGGCGTGCAGTACATCGGGCACATCATCGAGGATATGAACGCCCACGCCCGCCTCGGGTGCAGTGCCGGGCACTATTTCCGCTCGCTGGATGGACAGCACATGAGCGGCATCGACATTGTCCTGCACCAGATCATCCCCGGCATGGCTGACTATATCCACTCGGCCAGCGCGTCCGGCAACAATGCCAACCCCGAATTTTTCGACTACGTTCTCGCGAAACTGGCGTCCTCCTTTGCGCACATCGGCACGCAAACCGAAGGCCGTGCCATGTGCGAGGTGTTCGGTGCCTACGGGTGGGCGGAGGGATCGCCCGCTATGAAGTGGCTGCTGGACTATCTGCTGGTTCGCGGGGTGAACCATTTTGTTCCCCACGCCTTTTCGCCCGCCTTCCCCGATCCCGACTGTCCGCCCCACTTCGGCGTAAAGGGATTTGACCCGCAGTTCGAGGGCTTCTCGAAGCTCATGACCTACGGCAACCGGGTCTCGCACCTGCTCTCGGGCGGTATCCACAAGGCGAACGCGGCGATCCTCTACCATGCCGACGCCGAATGGATGAATTACGACGGCTCCGCCATGTTGACACAGGTTCCCGCGAAGATTCTCTACGACGCGCACATCGACTTTGACATTCTTCCCGCCGACTGCTTTACAGAGGACAGCGGCAGCCGGATCTATCCCGCCAAGGCGGCGAACGGAAAGCTTTGCGTCGGAAAGGAGAGTTACCATTGTCTGATCGTTCCGGCGGCGGACGTTCTCCCGGAAAAGCTGGAAAAAGCGCTGGATTCTCTGAAAAAATCGGGCGTTCCGGTAATCCGGCTCGGCGTGGACACCGATCCTGACGGACTTCTCGCCGCGCTGGACGGCCTGTTTGACCGCGACATCACCGTGGACGGGAATTATCCCATGCTTCGTGCCTGCCACTATACCGCCGACGCGGCGAACATCTATATGTTCGTGAACGAATCGGTTTCGAAGCCGGTCTCCACAACGGTTACGCTGAACGGCGTGAACGGCACGGGCGTGATGCTCGATCTGCTGAACGACGATACAGCCGCAGTGACGGCAGACGGCGGAAAGCTCCCGTTGGAGCTGGCACCCTATCAGTCGGTGCTTGTGATCTTTGACCGGGAATCGGACGTCGCCCTTCTGGCGAAAAAGACGTGGACGTCCGCCGGCAGCGCGGATCTGACCTTCCGGATCGAAACCGCGCCCTATACGGACATGACGAACTACACAGTTTACGCGGAAAATGTAAAGTCCGCCGACCTGTTCAGCCTCACCGGGGTCGAACATATGCCCGAATTCTCGGGCAGAATCCGCTACACCTGCACCTTTGACAAAGAGAGCGTTCCTGCGGCTGGTCGACTTGCCATCGACCTCGGCGAGGTCGGGCAGACGTCGCATCTGTGGTGCAACGGGGTCGATCTGGGCGTCCGGATCTGCCCGCCCTACCGATACAACCTCACTTCCGCACTGCATGACGGGGAGAACGAGCTTGTCATCGAGGTATCGAACACCCTTGCCAATGCGGTACGCGATCATTTCTCCGGCTTCATGGCAATCCCGGCATCCGGGCTGATGGGCAAGATTGAATGGATGATCTGAACAAGCCGAACATCAACGCAACAAAGGAGCTGTAAAAAGCGTCTTTGAAAATGGAATCGACAAAAGAGAAAACCCGGTCAGAATTGAGCATAAATGCTTGATTTTTGACTGGGTTTTCTTCTTAT
>CAYOON010000203.1:0-4154 GCA_964405595.1 uncultured Lachnospiraceae bacterium
TCATTATGGACGAGAAAATTGCCGTTCTGGACACCGTTGATCAAAACTTCGGGAAGCAGTGGCTCGGCAATATCGCCAATGTACTCGGCGGCAGAAAGCCCGATTATCTGATCGTTCAGCATATGGAGCCTGACCATTCGGCAAATATCCGGAGTTTTGCCGAAACCTACCCCGACGCGAAGATCGTAGGCAACGTCAAGACCTTCAATATGATGGCAAATTTCTTCGAAAATTTGAACATCGAGGATAGAAAGGTCGTTGTGACCGACGGCGGACACCTTTCCCTCGGCAAACACGAGCTGACCTTCGTATTCGCTCCCATGGTTCACTGGCCTGAGGTCATGGTGACCTATGACAGCACGGACAAGGTGCTGTTTTCAGCCGACGGTTTCGGTAAATTCGGCGCGCTGGATGTTGACGAGAAATGGGACTGCGAGGCCCGCCGTTACTACTTCGGTATTGTCGGTAAATACGGTCCTCAGGTACAGTCGCTGCTCAAAAAAGCCGCCGGACTGAATATCGAAATCATCTGCCCGCTGCACGGTCCCGTGCTTACGGAGAACCTCGGTCACTATCTTTCCCTTTATGATACTTGGTCCTCCTACGCTGTGGAAAGCGACGGCATCGTAATCGCCTATACCTCTGTTTACGGGAATACAAAAAACGCGGTCGAGGCTCTTGCCGAAAAGCTCAAGGCAAAGGGCTGCCCGAAGGTATCGATTCATGATTTGGCAAGGGACGACATGGCCGAAGCGGTGGAGGATGCCTTCCGCTACGGCAAGCTGGTACTTGCGACCACGACCTATAACGCAGGTATATTCCCCTTCATGCGCGATTTTATCGAGCATCTGACCGAACGGAATTATCAGAAGCGCACCGTCGCCTTTATTGAGAACGGCTCATGGGCTCCGCTTGCCGCGAAGGTGATGAAAGGAATGCTCGAAGGATGCAAGGATCTTACCATCGTTGACCCTGTTGTTACCATAAAATCCTCTGTCAAGCAGGAGAATCTGGATCAGCTGGAGGAGCTGGCAAACCAGCTTTGCATGGACTATATCGCCCGCAGCGAGGAAATGGCGAACAAGAACGATATGAAGGCCATTTACAATATCGGTTACGGTCTTTACGTTGTTACCAGCAAGGACGGCGAAAAGGACAACGGACTGATCGTGAACACCGTAACGCAAGTCTCCGATACACCGAACCGGATTGCCGTAAATATCAACAAGGCGAACTACTCGCATGACATTATCAAACGTACCGGCATTATGAATGTAAACTGCATCTCTGTAGACGCGCCTTTCAGTCTGTTTGAGCGTTTTGGCTTCCACAGCGGACGTGATACGGACAAGTTCCACGGCGAAGTGACCTGCCGCAGCGATAACGGTCTGGCGTTTCTAGATAAGTATATCAACTCCTTTATTTCGCTCAAGGTTGAAGATTACGTCGATCTCGGCAGCCACGGACTGTTCATATGCAGCGTGACCGAAGCCCGCGTGATTTGCGATAAGGAGACAATGTCCTACAGCTACTACCATGCGAATGTGAAGCCAAAGCCTGAAACAGAAGGCAAAAAAGGCTGGGTATGTAAGATCTGCGGCTATGTACACGAGGAAGAAGAGCTTCCCGACGACTTTATCTGCCCGCTCTGCAAGCATGGGGCTGCTGACTTTGAGCCGATTAAGTAGTATAAAAAAAGGAGTCCCGATTATGAATGATCTGACTAAACCTATCAAAATCCGACTTTCAATTGGTATGATTGTGACGTGCGTGCTTTTTACGCTGTTTGCGTGCGTCATCGGATACGGGATTGTTGTCATTAACACCAAAACGGTTTTAATGGAGGACGACACACCTGTTCCCGCATTTCTGAAAGTTATTTTTACTGTGATAGCGGCGGTAATTGAAATGGGTATACTGGTTATGATCATCTCGCTGTGGAAGCGCATCTTCAAAGACGGTGCTATGACATTGACGCAAGCCGGAATTGAAAATACATTCCTAATTTTTACGGTACTTGCGTTCTGGACAACACTGCGAATCCGACTGATCCCTTGGACTGCCCTGAAAATTGACGAATCCGACGAGAACAGATATGTTGTCGATACAAATCAACTCCCGCCCGGCAGTGTAGGAGTCGTCGCAAAATTCATGCTGAAGATTACCGGATTTAATTTCCGGATCGGTCGGATAAAAAAGGAAGAGCTGGATCACTATTGCCATATGATGCTTGCGCAAAGTAAAGCCAACAACACAATTACAGATAAACTATAATCGTTCATCTTCTGCGCAATTTGAACTGATCAAGTAAGCTCTATTGAACCGACCATAGGTATGCCTATATCACAAAAAGCGACAAGCCTGAATGAAGCCTGTCGCTTTTTTGCCTATTCCGGCTTCCGTGTTTTCTTTGATTTTCATCCCCAAAATGGGAATACTAAATCGTATGAAAACACAACAGGAAAAGGGTGTATTCCTATGATCCGCTCATTTGACAGCGTATATTACGAACCGACGGCACTGAACTATCCGCTTGGACAGTATCTGCGGGAGAAATACGGCTCCCTGCCGTGGATCGAGATCCAAAGTCATAACAATATTCCCGAGCTGCGCGCCGCTTCCAATCGGGAGTTTCCGCGCCTGAAGCGACATCTCGTCGTCGGTGTACGCAAGACGCATCGTTATGTGGAAAATCACAAGGTTTCGGATTTTTTGGTTCCCTATACCTCGTCCGGCTGTTCGGCAATGTGCTTGTACTGCTATCTGGTCTGCAACTATAACAAGTGCTCCTATCTCCGGGTATTTGTCAACCGCGATGAGATGATGAACAAGTTGGTGAAAACTGCCAACACCGCGCCGGGACAGCATGTATTCGAAATCGGAAGCAACAGCGATCTGATTCTGGAGAATACCGTTACCGGCAATCTTCCGTGGACCATCGAAGAATTCGCCCGCCGCGCCGACGGAATGCTGACCTTCCCTACCAAATTCGATAGGGTGGAACCCCTGCTGGAGCTGGATCACCGTCAAAAGACCATTTTCCGAATGAGCGTCAATCCGCCGGAGCTGATCCGTACCATTGAGATCGGCACTTCTCCCCTGCCCGACCGAATCCGGGCGGTCAACGCAATGTGCGATGCGGGGTATCCCGTTGGGCTGCTGGTTGCGCCTGTCATACTGGTATCCGGATGGGAAAAGCTGTACGAACAGCTTTTGGCAACGCTCCGTGATTCGCTCAGCAATGAAGTCAAACATAGCGGATTTTTTGAGGTTATCTTCATGACCTACAGTTATGTACAGAACGCCATCAATCGGGAAGCCTTCCCTGCCGCGCCGCAGCTCTATAACTCGGATCTGATGGTCGGACGAGGTAAGGGGAAGTACCGTTATCGGGAACAACTGCAAACAAAGGCGACGAAAGTTTTGTTGGAGCTGTTTGCAAAATACCTTCCGGATATGCCTATCCGATATTTTTCATAAGAGGTTCATATGACAACAATTGACGGAGCCCTGCTCCGGCTCGGACGATCCGCATTCCGGGCGAAATTCCATCTTACCGAACAGGATCGCGCCTATATCCGAGACAAGGGGATAGACACGATCCGCACCCATGCCGCCGATTTCGTGGCGAAGCGGCTGGCACCCGCGGTGATCCCGAACGACGGCAGCCAGACGCCTATGCGGGGACATCCGGTATTCGTGGCGCAACACGCCACCGCCTGCTGCTGCCGGGGATGCCTGAACAAATGGTACCACGTCCCCCAAAATTGTCAGCTGACCGACTTACAGCAGGAGCGGATCGTCAATCTGCTGATGGCTTGGATCGAGCGGCAGATGGACGAAACCGAGAAATAAAATTCTCCGAAAAAGTTTTCATAAACTCACTAACCTTTTTTTGTTTCCGATACTATATAGACGAAGATCTTCAAAAAAGCGAAAGAGCAGGAATTTTAAATGGATTCAGGCAAAGCATCAAAGCTGTTGCAGGACAATCTGTCGTCGATATACGGCTACGCATTCGCGCGGCTGTATGACAAGGATCAGGTGGAGGATCTCGCCGCGGAAATCGTCTGCGAGGTACTGGCGAGCGTTGGAAATCTGAAAAACGAAGCTGCCTTCTGGGGATTCGTCTGGAAGATCGTCGAAAACCCCTT
>CAYOON010000204.1:0-4135 GCA_964405595.1 uncultured Lachnospiraceae bacterium
AAATTTGATCAGCTATGCGAATAAGGCGGGAATGGTTACGGTTAAGGCTCAATTTGGAAGTGGCACGAATGCAATAATTGAATCGCTCGGTTTTTATATAAAACCGCCAGAGGGACAATTCTTTTATCTACAAAATACTCAAGTCATAAATGGATTCATTCAATCTAATGTGTTGCATACGACACCAACTAAAGTCGAAGCGAATTTTGATCCTGAACAAATATGGCAGATTGAATATGATACAGAAAACACGTCATATTTTTTGATTAAGAATGTTAAGACCGGGCAGTATTTGACCTCGCCTCAATCAACGGCGGTAAACGCACAAATCACATTAGAAAACAAACTGCCATATCAGTCCATGCTTGGAAGCGGCAATCTGCCTGTTCCGAATTTCAGACAATTATGGAAGATTACACCGGCAGCTTCCGGCTCGGGAGCGAGCGCATTGCGATCCTTATATATGGAAATGAATTCAGATAATCTCTGGTTAAACGTGAGATCATCTGACAATGCTTTAATTCAGCATACCTACGTAAATAATAGCTCTTATTATGACGAGTTTGATGTATTGTATATGGGAAATGAAGTGTTTGTACAGCGATCTCATCCGTATGATGAAACTGACTTTCGATTAGTTCCATATCTGGGAATGCTTCATCACTTGTCCAATCATTATGATTTGTTTGAATTAATGCACCGAACAGTACAGTTAACCTACGATGAAGCGATTGATTTTGCGGAGAATTCGAAAGTGGCTATCTTTTGCGGGCATGCAGAACCAGACGAATTTTTGATTAGTTATACGTTTCTTACCGATCTGCGAGAAGGAAATACATCAAAAGAGGTAGGCAAGCTATACAATACCGACATGTATGCAAACGGTACGGCGAAGGTGGATTTCAGCGGGGTTGATATTGTTATTTTTGCCGGATGCAGAACTGCTGGTACCGTATCCAGTAACTATAATCTTGCAGAATCTGCACAAAAGGCCGGTGCAAAAGTGGCGATCGGTTGGACTGCAAAAACAGGCAGTGAACTATTTGATTGGATGAAATATTTTTTTGAAGCATTAAATAGTGGCAAGCCGGCGCAGAAAGCAAAAGAAGATGCGGATAAAGCGGTACCCACGAACGGATCAAATACTTCAGTTTTATACGGAAATAAGTCATTTACCTTGGGTTCATGAAAGGAGAAGAACCATGAGAAAAATACTATTATTAGTAATTACCGCCTCGATTGTAATTACAACGCTAAATGGATGTGCAGAAGGTTTCGAAGCAGGGAGAGGAGAAACATCAAATCTGACAACAAGTGATGGACATACGCAAATTCCGGAGATTACAATGTGCGACCAGTATACGGTACTTTTAGAATCTAACTCGATAGGTTTTGAAGACACCACAACGCCGCGTATGGATGGATACGGCACCCGTACTATTAAGCGTTTTGTAGAAGAGTGTAGAGAAGATGATAAAAAAACGGTGACGCTTTTTGGCGAAACAGTAACCCTCACCTATACAGAGACGTGGCAAAGTGACTTTTGGCAAAGTAATCAAGTATTTTATGATTGTAAAAATCCTTCTGTTACCGCTGCGTTTGATTCACAAACAGATAAATTGGTTTATTGTTTTATTTCCGGCGCTGGAAGCGATCGCTCGTTTCAATCTGAAATCAACGAGTATTCCGACGAGAACGCTTTTATGGCATATGTGAAGAGTATTATCTCGCAGTATATGTCCGTGGAGGATTATGAGTACGAGATTCAAACCGACTTTTATGAATATTACGAACCCGGCGGATATTATGGGCTTACCGGTACGAGAGAAAATGGCTACTTGAACAACACGGACGGAGTAGAGGATTTTTACGCCGATTACCATGTAACCTTCTATAAGACAATGAATGGTATACGGCTAAATAATCAAATTGACATTACTGTTAATAATACCGGCGAGGTAGCATGCTTGTCGCTAAATACGCTGTATGTCTCATACGAACCGTTCAAAGATGTTGTTGTAGATCTTCAGAAGGCGGAAACATTGATAGAAGAGGCAATCTCTAAATTTGCTCCTAAAAACCTCGGGAAGGTTACCAGCATTGAATATAATCCTCAACTTGTGGCGGTAAATGACGGTACACTATGGTTAAGAGTGCAGGCGGGAGTTTATTTTTCGTGTAACGGTCACAACAATCTAACAAGCGCGTTTTTGTATATGATAAAAGTTGCGGAGATTGTGCAATAAATCACAGACATCGTAAGTACAAAATTGTCTTGCGTTCATGAAAACGGGTTGTAAAAAAACTGTTTTTGAAAAATGCAAATAAATGAATAATAAGGGAAACCCAACCAAAAGCAGGCACAAGTGCTTTGGCTGGGTTTTCTGTTTTGCTTTTTTGGAATGAGGACTTTTTCATATCCCCTTCTTTCCCCGCCAGCTTCCGGCGGACTCGCCGGTCAGGCGAAAGTATGCCGGATTGAGTGGCTTTGCGACTACGCGTAAGATCATTTTCCCAAAAGAAATTTTCCAAACCTCCACAATTCGACCAAACTGCCGTTCTACATCCTGTAAAATGGGTATATACATACACTTTTGAAAGGTTGAACTACGGATGGTTACATTGACACAGGTGAAGGAGAAGCTGCAAAACATCGGGGAAAGGACAAGCCGGTTTATCGGCGCGATCGGGGGGAAAATCGACGGACTCTCCCCCCTGCCCCCCGAACAGACCGCGCAGGTTCGCAGACGCGCCGCTTATTGTACCGCCTTCACGGTGCTGGGATTCCTCTTCGAATCCACCGCCGCCCTCTTCGGATCCCGCCCCTACGGAATCGCCCTCCTGCTCTGCGCGGGTCACGCCAATACCTTCTTTATCTGGCTGGGCGAGCTGGCGGGCGTCTTTGTTACCGGACAGATGATCCTGCCCCGGATCGTTATCCTGACCCTGATCCTCTTTACAAGGTACGCCCTCTCCGGCGGAACCTTCTTCGAAACCGACTGCACCACCTTCGGTGAGCCGCTGAAGCTCCGGATGATCCTTTGTATCATCTTCGGCTTCCTTTCGGGGATCTGCCGGGTGATCACCGAGGGGCTGACCGGAACGACCTTGGCGGGCGTCGTGGCCTGCGCCGTTCTGGCTCCGCTGCTCTGCGCCGCCTTCCGATTCGCCTTCGACCGCAGTGCCCATGCCACCCTCCATGAGGCGGGGGTCTATCTGCTCCTTTTCGTGCTGATCTCCTCCCTGCGGGGGGACGGTGTTCCCGGCGTCTCTCTCGCGCTGATCCTGTCGGTGCTGCTGATCCTTCATACCGGTCTGAACGCCGGACTGCTTCGGGCAACGCTGGTGGGTCTGATCTGCGGTATCGCTTGCGGGGATTATGGCGTGATTTTCGCCGTGTCGGGACTTGCCGCCGGGGCGCTGATTCCCTTTGGCGTGGGAACCGCCGTCTTTGTCAGCGGCGCGCTTGCCATCGGTATCGCCATCTACACGGGCGGAACACCCGAGCTGATCCGCTTCGTGGGAGACGTGATCTTCGCGTCGCTGCTCTTCCTGCCCCTGTACAAGTCGGGCGTGCTGAAAAAGCTCCGCCTGTTCGGGAAGGATCCCGACGCGCCGGTCTGGTTCACCGATCCGGCGGCCGAAAAAAGCCTAGCCGAGAGCCGGAAGAAGAAATTCGCCGCGCTATCCTCTGCTTTTGACGAAATATCGGACGAGCTGATGAAGCTGTCGGGCAATCTACGCAGTCCCGGGCAGGGAGAGTTGCATCGGCTCTGCGAGGGCGTGTTCGGGAAGGTCTGCAAACGCTGTGCGCTGTCGTCGGTCTGCTGGCAGTCCTACTACGAGGAGAGTGCCGGCGCGGTGGACGAGATTGCCAAGACGCTGGCGCAGAAGAGCGGGCTTGGCTACGACGATCTGCCCGACTATCTGCGCCGCAGATGCCGCCATACCGAGCGGATTCTGCGGGAGATCGGCGAAGGATACGCTGATCTGATCGAATCGGCGATCAACAAGGACAAAACCGACCTGTTTGCCATGGATTACGCCGCGATGGCCGAGCTTCTGCGGGAAAACGTGGAAAGCGGCGGGCTCGGCGGGCAGTTTATCCCCGACGGTGAGCTGCAAAAGAAGGCGG
>CAYOON010000205.1:0-4120 GCA_964405595.1 uncultured Lachnospiraceae bacterium
GTAATCTGCCCGATGAGATGCCGGTTCTGCGGATCGGCCCCGTCTCGGGGGCGGAGATCACCTCCCGCACCGAGTATCTGGATGCTGCCGTCGGTCTGGACGAGCCGCTGGGCTCTTACTGCTTTACCAATCTGCCCGCCGCGGTGCGCTGTCGGGGAAACTGGACTTATTTCGGTACGGGAGTCGAACGCAAATCCTTCCGTTTGAAGTTTGAGGCCGCGGTCGATCCCTTGGGATTGGGACAGGGCAAATCCAAAAACTGGGTGCTGCTGGCAAACTGGTGCGACCGATCCATGCTCCGCTGCTACGCCGCCTTTGCCATGGCGAAGAAGCTGAACTTCTCCTTCTCCAGCGACGCCGCTTTCGTGGAGGTCTACGTCAACGGCGACTATCGGGGCGTCTACCTTCTCTGTGAGCACCCCTCCCGCAACGGCAGGCGGATCGACATCGACGAGCAGCCCGACGTACTTGACAGCGACTATCTGATCGAGCTGGACATGCGTGCCCACGAGACCGGGAAAGAGGGCGTTGATTACTTCGTGTCGGGTGGCAAGCAATATGTGGTCAAGAACGACGAGATCCATCCCGATGCCATGGAGTTTCTCAACGGTTTTTTCGACGGTATGAATAACGCCGTTATGGACGGCGATCGGGCGCAGATCGAGCAGTATATTGATGTGGATTCCTTTGTGGATATGTATATTTTACAGGAATATGCCATGAATTACGATGTGGGCTGGGCGTCGCTCTACTTCATCAAGGAAGGCTCCGGCAAGCTGAAGCTGACCTTCCCGTGGGATTTTGATCTGGCCTTCGGCAATTATGGCGTTCTGGGGAACGCTAACTGGGATGTGCTGTACGTCGGCGGCGACGAGTATGCGTCGGCGAACAACTCCAGTCCTATGTTCCGGGCGCTGATGAAGTGCGATTGGTTCGCCGATCGGGTGGCGGCGCGCTGGAAGGAAGTCGGAGAGACGCTGCGGGACGTGGCACTCTACGAGATCGCCGCGATCCGGAAGGTATATACCGATGAAATCGAGAGAAACTATGTGAAATATCCCGTTTTGGGTACCGATGCCGTGCCGCTCCCCCGTGCGATCGCCAGACTTACCACATACGACAAGGTTGCCGATCAGCTGGCGGGGTGGATTCAGAAACGTTGGAAGTGGCTGGACGGCCAGATCGGTTGATGATCCCCCGCGGCAGACGGGGAGATCGCGGTAACCGTTAGTCCGCTTTTTCTTTTGCCATAGAAGGGCCAAAAGAAAAAGCTTGGCAAAAAGAAAAGGCCCGTGGGGCGTTTCGCCCGTTGCGACGGGCGACCAAAGGCGCTGCCTTTGGAATCCGCCACCTTTTGAAAAAGGTGGACGAAAACTTTAATAAAACCAAGTAATCCGAGTAACCTGAAAGGAGCGTTCCATGAGACATCATCGCATCATTGCGCCGATCGTAGCGGCAATCGTGCTGACCGGCTGCGCGGCAGAAACGCCGCTGCCAGATCGGTCGGACACACAGGCGCAGATCCGTATCCTCGGGGAGGAGCGCTCGACCCTGCTACAGCAGATCGCCGGTCTCGAGACCGCCCTGACCCCCGATCCCGTCTGTATCCTCTGCTTTAACGGTGCCTATCCCTCTCTACCCGAAACCGCCTTCCCGATTCTCGAATCCTCCGGCTATCCCGCCACGGTGATCGTCACAACCGATACCCTCCCGGGTGGGGAGGGCATGATGACCCCCGATCAGGCAAAAGAGCTGCTGACCGCCGGATGGGAGTTCGTCCCCTCGGTCGCGGCGGACGTCCCCCCTATAGCGGACGGCGCGCTGAATCCCGCGTGGATCGCCGAACTGGATCAGACCCTTGCCGCCCTCCGGGAGCTGGAGCTTCCCGCCCCCTCCTGCTACGCCTTCGCTCCCGACAGCTATAATCCGCTGACCGATCAGGCGTTGGCAGATCGCGGATTGACCGCCGTCCTACACCGATGGAGCAGCAGCAAAATCGAAACCCAAAAGCTCGCCGAGTATCAGATGGAACTGTACGGCGGCGCGATTTCAGACGGAAATCCCGTCTACCGGATCGGCGGCGCGACTATCTGCGCGGGCACCTCTACCGCACAGCTCAACGTGCAGAACGCCTGCGATCAGAAGATGGTGATCGCCGTCTGTACCGGGCAGGTGAAGCGATCGGTTCCCGCCGCCGATCAGAATCTCGACTGTACGGTGAACAAATTCGAGATGATGCTGGAGGATGTGGCCGAATACGGGGATCAGTGGGGTCTGCGGGTTCTGACGTTCTCCGAAACCTGCCGGTATAAGCACGATTTCGAAGCCGATCTTGACCGGCGGCAGGCGGAATATGACGCCTTCTGCCAGCAGGCACGGGCGCGGATTGACGAGATCGAGCAGGAGATCTCCGCCCTGATGAAGCAGGCGTTGAAGGAGTAGTACACCCTCGAAAATCTGTCGATCTGCATAAATATCTATGAATTTTTTGTAAAATTGAGAGAAAATCAGCCCGGTTCACAGAATCGGGTTGAATTTTTGCCGGAAATATGGTATAATATTCAGAAAGACACCCGGAAAGGAGCGTCCCCCCGTGAAAAAGGTAATATCCGCACTATTTTCGTCCATGCTTGTCCTGGCAATCCTGATCGGCGTCCTCACCGGATGCGATCATGAGCTTATGCTGCATGGCAAAGGTCTGCCCACGAGCATTCCGTCGGTGACGACCCTGCCCGATGTTACTGTGCCGAAAACCATCCCCGGGACGCTTCCGCCCGAGACGAATCCGCATTATACGCAGACGGTCCCCCCGGTAACCGGGACGATCCCCCCGATCACAATGCCGACGGCCCCGGTGGACAGCTATATCAACTATTCCCTCTGCACGGTGGATGCCGACGAGCGCGCCGCAGAGATGGGCTGGGTCTGTCTGAACGACTTTGTTGAACTGCTTGCGCGGGACAGCCCCTATAGCTGGTTGTTTGATGCGAGCCACAGTCGGACGATCAAGCGGTTGATCCTCACGTCACTCTCTTTTTCCCGTCCCGTGAAGGTGTGCGGCGTCGAGTTGACCCTCAAAACCGGTGTGCTGTGTCCGGATGACGAAGTTTCTTACGGTGGTACGCAGATTGATCCGGATTCCATTGATGCCGCCTGTGCGGATGCGAGAAAGACGAGTAACGGAAATCTGATTCTGCCGGGAAATACGATTTGGCTGGAGCCCACGACCGGAGAACCCGGTCGCGGATTCGGAGACTTCCAGCACGAAATGACGTCGCTGATAGCCATACTTATGTCGGGGGCGGAGAACGGGCTGATTGAGGTGCGGATTTTCGGTACCCTGCTTCCCTGCATTGAAGAGGTGCGTGCGCCCACCTATCGACCCTCGGGTGTGACCGTCCTTGACGAGAGTGATCTTCCCTACCACTATCAACTCAATTTTGAGAAAAACGGTGTGCCGATCGCACGCTTTAAGCAGTCCCCGATCTACGGGAGTTTGCAGCTTCCGGAGGGAAATGTGGAGCTGATGCAGTTTGCCGGACTGAACGTAGTGCGGGTAAGCCGCGAATGGGAGCCGGATACCTACGATCTCTATTGGGACGACGGCGAGTACCGCTACCAGCTGTGGGGAACAGACGAAGAGCTTTTGCTGAAGCTTGCCGGGAGCATCAAGCCGATGTAGCTTATTTTCACAAGCGATTAACCGGACAAAAAGCCGGGATCCGAGGGAAATTCCCCGGATCCCGGCTGTCTTTTGCTTCGCCTTGTTATAAGGAAGGGGCTGTGAAAAAGCGTCTTTGAAAATGAAATCGGCAAAGGGGGAGAATCGTTCAAAAATGCTTGATTTTTACGGAATTTCAAGCTAATATCCTCTACCTATAGTTCAGCGACGGTCGTTAGTCAGCGGGAAGCGAGGGGGAAGAACCATCTCAAGCGCCGAAGGCTCTTCCCCCTCGCGCTCTCCCATCACTTGGCTTCCTGCCGTCGGCATCGGGACGTCCCTGCTTCCCCCGTCTGGACTTGACCCTCACTCGTCCTGTGGAGATGCCGACGGGGTATTGTTTGCGGAGACTTGTTAGTAGGGGGCAAGATTTCATTGATTGTGCCTCTTTCGAGAGAT
>CAYOON010000206.1:0-4091 GCA_964405595.1 uncultured Lachnospiraceae bacterium
CTCATTCCAATGCAATTTAATTTTTGATTTTGTCTAATCTTTGGGGTTCACTTCAATTTTAAGGGGGATTTTTTATGTCCACAGCTATTCGAAAAAATGATGCTCGCGTGCGCTCGATGATTCTCGTCGCTATGTTCTGCGCACTGGCTTATGTAGTCGAATGTATTTTCCACATCAAGGTCATGTTCCTGACCTTTGATCTCAAAGACTTCGTAATCACTGTCGGAGGAATGATTTTCGGTCCCATTTCGGCGTTGACCATGTCAGTGGTGCTATCTTTTCTGGAGTTTGTCACCATTAGTGATACTGGATTTTGGGGTATGATTATGAACTTCGCCGGAACTGCGTCCTTTTCGGTTACCGCCGCGCTGATTTATCGCTATCGCAAGACCATGGTTAGCGCAGTAGTCGCGCTGGTTACTTCCGTGATAACGATGACTGCGGTGATGATGATCGCAAACCTGATCATCACGCCCATCTTCAGAGGTACTACCACAAGTGCGGTGGTAGGGATGATCCCGACCCTTCTGCTTCCATTCAATCTGGCTAAAGGAATTCTGAACGCCGCCGTGGTGCTGGCGCTCTATAAGCCCATCGTGTCAGCACTCCGCAGCGCAAAGCTGATCTCGGGCGGTGTCGAACCCTATAAATTTGACCGCAATACACTTATCATGCTCGCCTCCTCTCTGATTCTGCTGGCGATCAGTATCGCGATTCTGCTGAATCTCAACGCCACCGCAAGCTGGTTTGACGTAATCAAGCGCTGGTTCGCAAAATCTTGACATATCAGGAACAATCCTTCAGCCTTCACGAAAAAAAGATGTAAATTTTTCAGGAAAACCCTTGATTTATTTCAGAATTCTGCTATAATAGACACGGACTCATAAATTGTGAGCGAAGTGCAAAAAAGGCATGGTCTGTAAATGATAAAAGCAATCGAGGATTTTCTCCTGAATAAACTGGGACGGCACCTTTGTGTGCTGATCTGCTCCATGATCCCGATCATCGAGCTTCGGGGCGCGATACCGCTGGGCGCAGGACTGGAACTGCCTTTCTGGCAGAACTATCTGATCAGCGTCGTCGGAAATATGCTGCCGATCCCCGTGATTCTTCTTTTCGTGAAGGCTGTTTTGCAGTTCATGCAGCGATGTAGGGTAAAGTTGTTCAACAAAATTTCAAATTTTATCTTCAAAAAGGCTGAAAAAAACAAGCCGAAGATCGAAAAGTACTCCTTCTGGGGACTTTTCCTCTTCGTAGCGATTCCGATCCCGGGTACGGGCGCATGGACAGGTTCGCTTGTAGCCGCGCTGATCGGCATGAAGTTCTGGAAGGCGATGCTGTCGGTTTTCCTCGGCGTTCTTACCGCAGGACTGATCATGTCGGCGATTTCCTACGGAATTTTCGGACTGATCCGTGGATTTTAACCGATTATAACGCAATAATCTTATCAAGAGTGGCGGAGGGACAGGCCCTGTGAAGTCACGGCAACCTGCGGCTTATTCGTAAGGTGCCAATTCCGAGAGATGAGAGAATACTGTCTCAATACCCTCGGTTTTTCCGAGGGTTTTACTGATAAAAGGAAGGACATACCAATGAAAAAACTGTTTACATCCGAGTCGGTGACCGAGGGGCATCCCGACAAAATGTGCGACCTGATCTCCGATTCGATTCTGGATGCAATTTTAGAGAAGGATCCTACGGCAAGAGTCGCCTGTGAGACGACCACCACCACCGGCATCGTGTCGGTCATGGGCGAGATCACCACTACCGCGCAGATCGACTACGAGCAGATCATCCGCGAGAGGGTGCGCTCTATCGGTTACGACCGAGCGAAGTTCGGCTTCGACTGCGATACCTGCGCCGTGGTGAATATGCTCCATAAGCAGTCGCCCGACATCGCTATGGGCGTGGATCGCTCGCTGGAGGCTAGAAACGGCGAGACCGACGCTTACGATACCGGAGCCGGTGATCAGGGCATGATGTTCGGATTCGCCTGCGACGAGACCGACGAGCTGATGCCGATGCCGATCTCGCTTGCCCACAAGCTGGCGAAGCGGCTGACCGAGGTCAGAAAGACCGGTGTTCTCGACTATCTGCGCCCCGACGGAAAGACACAGGTAACCGTGGAGTATGACGGGAACAAGCCCGTCCGGGTGGATACGGTTGTAATTTCCACACAGCACAATCCCGAGGTCGAGCTTTCGACCATCCGCGCCGATCTGATCGAGCATGTGATCAAGCCGATTATCCCCGCAAGCTTTTTGGACGAGCAGACGAAAATCTTCGTAAATCCCACCGGACGCTTCGTTGTAGGCGGTCCGCAGGGCGACTCGGGACTGACCGGTCGGAAGATCATCGTCGATACCTACGGCGGATACGGCAGACACGGCGGCGGCGCTTTCTCGGGTAAGGATCCCACAAAGGTGGATCGCTCCGCGGCGTATGCGGCTCGCTATCTTGCCAAGAACGTGGTCGCTTCCGGGATCGCGAAGCGCTGCGAGGTGCAGATCGCGTATGCGATCGGCGTCGCGCACCCCGTTTCGCTGATGGTGGATACCTTCGGCAGCTCGGCGATTCCGAACGAGAAAATCGCCGACGCCCTTGCTGGATTGGTGGATCTGCGTCCCGCCGCTATTATCGAGCGGTTCGATCTGCGCAAGCCCATCTACGCTCCCCTCGCCGCCTACGGACAGATCGGCAGAGAGGATCTGGGGGTCAAGTGGGAGCAGACCGATCTTGCCGAGGCGCTCCGAAACGCGCTGAACTGATACACAGCACAAATATTTGCAGCATAGAATGTATCGGGAGGTTATTCTATGCTGCAAGTTCTATCGGAAATCATATTGGCCATCCTGTGCGTCTATGGGGGCTATCGACTGCTTCACGATCTGGAAAATCTTCTGGTTCGTACCCTCAAAAAAAGACGGGAGCGCAAAAGACCCGAAGAGACGCCCGACAAGGATGAGATAGACACGAAAGGGGGAGAGGATTCTGAACCAAACGGAAGTCAATGATTTTTCGGAAAACAGAGACGGATCCGGGCAGATGCCCGCGTCCGAAAGGGAGGATCTGATCCCCGTCCTCGAGGGGACTGTCTCCCATATCACCTATCGAAACGAAAGTAACGGATATACTGTATGCGAACTGGATCTCGGGGACGATGAGACGGTCATCGTCGGTATCCTCCCCGGGATCACCGAGGGCGAGCTGATCCGGGTACAGGGCAAGTGGGAGACCCACGCCACCTATGGGCAGCAGTTCAAGGTGGAGTCCTATGAACGGCAACTGCCCGTCACCACCGATGCCATGATCAAATACCTGTCGTCGGGTACGGTGAAGGGAATCGGCAAGAAGACCGCCATGAAGATCGTCTCCATGTTCGGCGTCGATACCTTCGACGTGATCGAAAATCATCCCGAATACCTGACCGAGATTCCCGGAATCAACTCTGCCAAGGCAAAGGAGATCAAGGAGCAGTTCGACAGCCGGTTCGGAATGCGGAATGTCATGATGTTCTTTCAGGATTATTTCGGTCCGGCTACCTCGGTGAAGATCTGGAAGCGTTTCGGCAGCGGTGCCGTGGATCTGGTCAAGCAGAATCCCTATCTGCTTTGCGAGGAGATCCGCGGAATCGGCTTCGACCGGGCGGACAAGCTGGCCGAAAGCATTGGATACGAGCGCGACTCGGACGACCGAATCCGCTCGGGAATCAAGTTCGCCCTGCGCGGGAACGCCATCCAGAACGGACATACCTTCATCCCCATCCCCAAGTTGATCCCGCTGACCGCAAAGCTGCTGGATCTGTCCGAGGAGCGGGTGGAAAAGGTGCTGAACGAGGGTGTGGAGGGGACGGCGGCGGTTCGCTACGGCGGCACGGAATGCCTCTATTTGGACGAATATCTGGACGCCGAGCAGACCATCATCCGCAAGCTCACGCTGCTTGCGCAGGTGTTCCCCAGGGAGAGCGTGGACGATCTCAACCGCCTGATCGGGCAGATCGAGTCGGAGGACGGCATCGAGTACGCCTCCCTTCAGCGGAAGGCGATCCATCAGGCCATCGAAAGCGGCGTTATGATCCTGACCGGCGGCCC
>CAYOON010000207.1:0-4079 GCA_964405595.1 uncultured Lachnospiraceae bacterium
GTAAAGATCGTTGTGACGGGGGATAAAAATCCGGCAGCGTCCGGATGCTACGTTGATATTGACGCTGCCGTCATAGAACGGGAAATCTACACTCTTGACAATGTTCTGGAAAGCGTGACGGTTTTGCCCATTTCAAAGGATTCGGCAAAGATTTCCTTCTCCCCGATCCCGAAGGGCTTTACGGTAGCTCTGACATCCAGCGATAAGCCGGATGTGATCGCAGCCGACGGAAAGATAACGCCCGGTGCTGCGCAAGCGGAAGTTACACTCACCCTTTCGGTATCGAACGGGAGTGAGACGAAGACCAAAACCGTCACCGTCAAGGTGCCTGCCAAGTAATCCGGCGAAAAGTGCGGATTGCGAAATAGGATTGCAGAATGATTTGATTTTTTCAGAAAGATGCTTCAATATTCTCCGAAAAACAGCGCAAACTGAAAAGAGAACGTCCCTGTGCCGCATTGCCGACAAAAAACGTAAAAAACCATAAATTTCCATTCATATAAGAGAGAGTCCGCGACATAATAATGACAGAGCGCCGGAGCGTCAAGCACCGGAGGCTCAATCACAACAAAAAACAAACAGGACTCCGTGAGCCTCCGGGCCCTCGGACAACAAAGAGGAGAATGAAAAATGGCATCTTCGAATAAGATTAACGTTCCCAAGGCAAAGAGCGCAATGGATAAGTTTAAGATGGAAGCCGCAAACGAAGTCGGCGTAACTCTGAATAACGGTTATAACGGCGACCTGACCTCCCGTCAGGCTGGTTCCATCGGCGGTCAGATGGTTAAGAAAATGATCGAGAAGTACGAGAACGACATCGCCAACAACGGCTAAGTTTTCGCTTGAACCAATCTTCCACCGGGAAGATTTCCACCCGATACAACGTATCGGGTGGATTTTTTGCGAAATTTCGCATCTGTCCCGCTTGACTTGCCCTGATTTGTATGGTATAATGAAATCAATCAAAAATTGAGGAGGGAAACTATGTTCCTGTCAACCTTCACGCTCCCCGTAGAACGGGAACGGGAGCTGATCCGGGCGCGGGAAATCCATAACGGCGGCTCCCAGTGGGGCTATGTCGATAATACATACCCCTGCGGACTGTTCACCGAAAAGGAGCTTTCCCCGATTTATTTCAAAAAAGTCACGATTTTCTACGGCGGGAACGGATCAGGCAAGAGTACTCTTCTCAACCTGATCGCCACCAAGCTGGAGCTGAATCGGATCGCGCCCTATAATTCCAGCGAGCTGTTTGCCGATTACGCCAACGCCTGCGAGTACGAGCTGGGCTACGACGACGAAGGCTTCCGCTGGCGGATCCCCAACGGCAGCCGGATCATCACCAGCGACGATATTTTCGACTATATGCTGACCGTCCGAACCTCCAACGAGTATGTGGCAGAGGGCTCGGAGAGCGCCCGCGAGGAATGGTGGAAACTGCGGACGGAACACGTTGATCTGTCCACTGACAATATCATCGAGGATTACGAAAAAATCCGCGCGGCGATGATCGCAAAGACGAAATCGGTGAGCCGCCGGCAGTTCATCCGCCGAACGGTGGGAGATCAGGTCAAGCTGAACAGCAACGGCGAAACCGCCTTCCGATATTTTGAGCAGAGGCTGAAAAACGACACCCTCTACTGTCTCGACGAGCCGGAGAACAGCATGTCGCCCAAAATGCAGTTGGAACTGGTGAAACTGTTGGAGAATATGGCGCACTACTGCGGCAATCAGTTCATTATCGCCACCCACTCGCCCTTCTTGCTGGCGCTGAACGGCGCCTGTATCTACGATCTGGACTCCGACCCGGTGGACGTCAAAAAGTGGTGGGAACTGGAGAATACCCGGATCTACTACGAGTTTTTCAAGAAGAACGCATCGCTGTTTGAATAATTGCGAGGTTTTATGTCACCTGACGGTTGACAAACTTCCACGGTGGATTGGTTGACATTTCCCCTGCGATCGGTTAAAATGGAGACAAACCAAAAACAGGAGGAATCCCTTATGACACTTGGGCAAAGAATTCAACAACTACGGGTTGCACACTCGCTTACGCAGGAACAGCTGGGCGAGCAGCTTGGAACCACCAGACAGACCGTATCCAAATGGGAGCTGGATCAGACGCTCCCCGAACTCGAGAGAATCGTGCAGATAAGCCGACTTTTCTCGGTAACGACCGATTCTATCCTTGTGGATGGAATCAGTACATTTGAATCGGATATTCAGGGTTTTTCGTGTGGTGTATACCGTTCCGCTACGGCGGAAATTGCGGAAACCGAGTTGTTTGCTCTGATTTTCGATTGCAGCGACGACAAAAATCTCCTTCGTGTAAGACTGTATCACGGAATCGGGGATCAAAAAAAGTTGTGCGCAATCTGTCAGCGGGATCAGACAGCGGGAACCACCGGATACGCTTATCTTGCGGGCGAAAAAAGATATTCCAATGAAGCGGGCAGGGAAGTGTCGGATCGACTGGGCGAGAGCTATGACGCCACACAGAAAAATACCATGCGGCGGATGGAGCGGTTTTTCGTAGATCATTCGGGTGAGGAATTGCCGAAGGTCAGTCAGGCAGGAATTTCCGATTGCCTGAAAGCTTGGCGTGTGACGGATAGCTATCATGCGAACATTGGGGAAATGTTTTTTGTCCTTTGCACCGGGAAAACGGAGTACGCTTTCCACATTCAAAGGGAGGACGATAACATCTATTGCGGTGCGTCCTACAATATCGTGTTTGATTTAGGACTGTTCGGCGGCGAGCAGTTTTTCCGGATTCGGAATTACCGGAACAACAGTCAGCCGTGGTGTAACTCTTACTGCGATTTCAGCTGTCTTCCGAAGAAAATCAACGTACCGACGCAGGAGTGCCAGCTCGGGCAGTATGTCAGAACGCCTGAAGGGCATATGTTCTGCGTGAAGCGCTACACCGACGACGAGATTGTCCTGCATGGCTGCGGCGACGATGAATACATCTATCGCCGAACCGATCGTCGGATGGAGATATTCAAGTCAGAGGATGAATAATCAGAAGTTATAGCAAAACGTAGTGCTTATAAAAAAGCACAATAAAGAAGTTCAGGAGAGCCGTTCGGCTCTCCTGATTTTTATGCTTGACAGCTTGCTTGATGGGCCAGACGGTTTTACTTTTCTGAACGAGCTGATTTCGTATTCCGATACGGCCGAAATCCCTATTATTATTGTTAGCTCGTTGGACTTATCGAAACGCGATTTGTCGGGGTATGGCGTCAAAGCCACCCTCTGCAAGGATACTATGACACCGAAAGAAGTTACCGCGGCGGTGCGCGAGGCTCTAAGGGAGGAACTTGATGTCGAATGATCTCCGCACCCGCGCCATCGTGCTTCGTCGCACGAATTATGGTGAATCCGACCGTATCCTGAACCTGCTGACTCCAGAAGGGAAGGTGGCAGCCCTTGCGCGCGGCGTGCGCAAAGAAAAGTCGCGCCTCGCCGGCGGGATTGAACTCTTCACCCAGGCCGATATTGTGGTGCACCAGGGGCGTTCCAGCCTTGCCACTCTGACGAGCGCGCGGATGGTTTGTTTCTACGGCAATATTCTCTCAGACCTTTCGCGTCTCGAGCTAGCTTCTAGTTTCCTGAAGAACCTCGACCGCGCCGCCGAACAATCGGACAATCCCGAATACTTCGACCTCTTGGAGCAATCGCTGGCCGGGTTGAATCGTGGCCTGGCCGCGGACTTGGTCCTAACCTGGTTTTCCTTCAACCTCGCCCGAGCTTCGGGCGAACAAATTAACTTCCTCTGTGACGCCGCCGGGGCCGATTTGCAACCGGACCAGCGCTATTTCTGGGATACCAGCGAAGCCGCCTTGCGTCTCGAACCACAGGGACCGATCGGTGCCTCGGAAATCAAGCTCGCTCGCCTTCTCTTGGGTGCCAAACTTACCACCGTAAGCCGCGTCGAAGGGGTCGATCAGCTAATTTTCCCGCTTTCGGTGATCGCGCGCTCACTGCGGTAATTTTTCTACAATCATTTTCTGCGACCGCTTTTTGGCTTTTTGAGCTGGCCTCCGGGCCGATTTTTTGTGATCTTATGGGGCCAT